>JBIPME010000143.1:0-5354 GCA_044369275.1 Rhodoferax sp. | reverse complement strand
GTTCTTGTTGTTCTTGCTGTTCTTGCTGTTCTGTTTTTTCTGTTTGTTCGGGGCTGGCGATGTATTGAATTTGCAGCCGTGCCAGACCGAGTTCCAGGGTGTCGCCGGACGCGAGGTGCACGTACATGCCTTGGCGCAGGTGCATGTGGTTGTGGGTGCACATGAGTTTGCTGCTGTTTTGGTGCAGCGTCCAGAGGTGTTCTTGGCCTTGGCTTTTTCGCACGAGTACGATTTCACGCGCTTGGTTGTACCAGGCGCTGGGGTCGTCGTCGAGGCCGTTGTCGTGGTCGCTGTCGTTGCCCGCGTTGTGGTTGGGGAGGTTGTCTGCGCTGGTGGCATGGCCACGGGCGTGGCTTTCGGTGTTGCTGATTTCGCGCAGGATTTGGTCGAGCGCGAGTTTGCTGCTTTGTGCGGGCCAAGTCCATTGCGCGTTGCAGGCTTGCCCGGTGTGGTTGAGCAGGTGCAGTTGCAGTTGTGTCATTGGCGTACTCCCCATAGTTTGAGTAGGTTGTCGCTGGCGTGGACGTAGCCGCCAGCGCAGTCTTGCATCCAAAAGGCTGGGGCGGGTTGTTGGGCGCGCAGGCTGCGTTCGGGCCAGTCCGCCCAGGGTAGGTGGAAGACGCCGCGCAGGGGGTAGGCGCGGTCCAAGGTTTCGTTGGCGCAAAAGCGGTTGAGTTCGGCTTGGAGCTCGGCGGGGTTGGGCGGCGTGGCGGGTTTGCCGATGAGTTGGCCCCAGCCGGGTTCGTAGCGTTGCCAGATGGCGTCGACGGCGTTGGCCAGGGTGCTGAAGTCGCAGCCGGGGGCGTGCAGCCGGGCAATGAGGCGGGCCCACCAGTAGAGTATGTGTTGGCCTTCGCTGCGCAGGGTTTCGGCGCTGGGAGGGGTGTCTTGCGCAGGGCGCGGGCTTTGCCAGATGCGCTCCATCCAGGGGCGGGCGACTTTTTGGTAGATGATGAGGGGGCACAGGCGGCCGACTTTGTCTTGCGAGCCGATGAAGACGCCTTGGACGTAGTGTTCGGGCGCAAAGGGCAGGTGGCCCGGTGGCAGGATGAAGGCGACGGGGACTTGCGAGAGGTCGTGGCGTTGCGCGGCTTGGGCGACTTGCATCCAGCCGCGGGTGGGGTTGCGCAGGCCGTCTTCGCTGGCGCGTGGCAGGGGGCGGCGGTGCCAGAGTTGGTCTACCCATTGGGACCAGCCTTGGTTTTCGGCGACTTCTACGTTGGCCTGGAGGTAGTCGGCGTAGGCGGGCAGTTTGCCCCACAGGGCGGGGGCGTTGGCCAGGTGGCGTTGGGTGAGGAAGCGGCTTACGCCGGGCAGGGTTTGGTTTTGCATTAGCTTACGCGTCCTGGGCAGCTGAAGTTGCGCAGCGTTTGGCTGTTGAAGGGGCTGGGGCCACCGCTGCTGAATTCGAGTACGGCGCGCCGGTTGTCGAGCTGGTATTCGACGGCGATGCGCCCGGATTGTGCGCTGTTGATGATTTTTCCTTGTTCAACCAAGCGAAACAGGGCCCAGGGGCCGCGTTGTTGCAGGCTGGAGGTGTCGGCTTTGATGCGGGGCTGGGCTTGTAGTTCGGCCATGGTGCCTGAGCGTGGGCCGGGCCATTGGAGTGCAATGGTTTGGATGGGGCCGTGGGAGTAGCGTTGGACTTGGCCGTCGAGGTCGATGACGAGTTCGGTGATGCTGGGGTCTAAGGAGACGACTTTGTAGTCGCCGCGCCAGCTCAGGCGTTTGGCGCCTGCGTCACGGAAGAACATGTCGCGGATTTGGCCGACTTGGGCAAAGACGTCTGGGTTGGGGCCGCTTTGGGCCAGGAGCTTGAGGAGTTCGCCGGTCAGGGTGGGGCCGGTGGTGGCCGGTGCGATGGCTTGGCCGTTGGCCATGTTTTCGGTGCCTGCCATGAGGTTGGCGCTGGCGGGCGATTTGTAGCGCCAAGGGCGGCTGCTGGTGTCTACCAGGGGCAGGAGGTATTTTTTGAAGTATTCGTCAGCGGCGCCGTCGGCGGCGAACATGGCGTTGACGTCTTCGATGGAGGCTTCTTGGGTGCTGGCAGAGAAGGGGTAGCGCCCTGCGATGTTGCGTTTGCAGGGTTCGCCCACGGTGAGGGCCAAGAGGCCGACCAAGCGGTCCATTTGGGCTTGGGCTTGGGCGCGCAAGATGTTGGCCGCGCCCAGGGCGACTTTGTCGGTGCCGCGGTTGCTGACGTCGAGCAGCACTTCGCGCAGCGGGGCGGGGAGTTTGCTGGCTTCGATGCGCAGTTTGGTCACGCTTTCGGTGTTGTTGGGGGGCAGGCTGTTGGTGCCAATGGCGTTGTCGGCCACGACCAGCATGGTGTAGAACTCGCCGAGTGCGGTGTTGGCGGCCTCCATGCCAGATTTGGCAGGGCTAGGAGCGCCGCCGTCAGGCTTTCCCGTGACCACCTCGCGCAAGGCGGCAAAGCGGGAGTCGACGTACTGGCGTTCGGCTTGTTGTTCGGGGCGCAAGCCCAGGTTGGTGTTGGCGGTTTGTTTCTTTTGTTCCACTTCTTCAGCGGCTTTTTCGAGCAGGGATTTTTCAGCGCCGGTGCTGACGATCAGGGGGCGCGAGAGGGTGGTTTCGCGCGCGGCCAAGCGGCTCAGGCGGACCAGGGGGGAGTCGGCGGCGTTGAGTTGGCGCAGGACGTTGAGTTCAAAGGCGAGGGTGCCGGATTTGTCGCTGTTGACCAGGCGGATGTCGGCCAGGAAGTCGCTCCACAGTTCGGCGTATTCGCTCAAGTATTGGCGGCGAATTTCTTCGACCATGGCTTGTGTTTCTTTGGCCGTGGGTAGGCCGGTTTTTCTTTGGGGGTCGCCGGCTTGGCTGGCGTCGTCGGCTTGGCTTTTCAGGCGTCCCATGACCCAGGCGTCGTCTTGCTGGGCATAGGCCACGAGTTCGGGCAGGCGTTTGGCAAAGATTTGGTGGTAGCCGTCGTAGGTGAACAAGCCGGGCACGCCTTGTTCCAGGGTTTGCCCCGATAGGCGGCTAAAGAGGGTGCCAGCCTGGGGGCCTAGGACCCGCACCAGGCTGAAGTCTTGGGGGACGTCGGCTTCTACGGCTTCTATGGCGCGTTCGTACAGGCGTTCACTGGTGGAGCGTTTTTCCAAAAAAGCCCGCACCGTGCGCACCAAGTTTTCGTTGCGGGCGGTGGAGGATTGCACTACGCGTTGGCCGGAGAAGAGCTGTTCCAGGTGCGCGACCATGGCCGTGCTGTTGCCAAAGCGCATGGCCAAGCCGTTGTCCGGTGCGGTTGGGGCTGTGGCTGGGGCGAGGGTGGTTTTGACGCCGGTTAGGGGGTCGGTGGTGGTGGCATTGGCCGCCGCAGCGTTGGCGGCATTGGCGGTGTTGGCCGCAGCGGCTTTGGTGGGGCTGTCTTGCCAGTCTTGGGTGATCCATTGGCGCAGGTTGGCGGCTGCATCTTTGGTGCTGTTGTACTTGTTCAGGTCGTGCAGCAAGAGGTTGACGCGCAGGGTGTCGTAGGCGAGTTTGGCGTCTTCGTTGGCCACGGCTTGCGACATGACTTGTTCTTGGCGCTCGATGATGACGGGCAGCACCAAGCGGTCTAGCAGGTCGCCGTAGGCTTTGAGGGCCGCAGCCTGGATGGGCTCGGCACTGTACAGGCCGTAGAGGTAGGCGCTGGAGGGGTCCCCTAAGTCCAAGCCGGTGTGGGTGGGCAGGGTTTGTGCCAGGCCCAGCACTTTTTCGGTTTGCGCTATGTCTTTTTTCACCAAGAGTTGTTTCATCTGCTCGGTGAGGACGTCGGTTTTTTGGCCAACATCGGCCAAGTAGCCTAGGTTGTTGTTGTAGCTCAGCAGCAGGGCGCCGCTTAACCAGAAGAACAGGGTGAGCACCACGGCGTGGCCAATGAGCCGCAGCAAGCGCATGCGGGCTTCCCATTTGAGGTTGGGTTTGACCAGGTGCGACTCGTGGAACACCACGCGTTGCAAGGCGTCGGCCAAGAAGTAGCTGCGCCGTGAGGTGGGCTCGCTTGCGAGTCTGTCGGTGCCAAATTTCAAAGCCTGGCCTAAGGACGTGACTTGTTTGGCCAGGCGGGTAATGAGGGCGGATTTCTCGCCGCGCACGCCGCTGTCACCCCCGATTTGCATGGAGCTGGTGAGGTAGATGCCGCGCAGCATGTGCGCCATTTGGGTGGTGTCGTAGCGTGAGTCGGCAAAGACGGCGTCCAGCAGTTCTTTGAGGGGCTCTTCTAAGCTCGATAGTTCGTAGGGCAGTACGTACAAGGCTTGGCGGCGGTCTTCTTCAAACTCCTCTTGCAGCCGGGTGGCCACGCCGCTGCGAATGCGTTGCACCAAGGCGGAGAATTCGTGGCTGATTTGTTGTGTTAAGGGCCAATCGGCTTGCGCGCCTGCACTGGCTTGTGGGTTGCCTGTTTTGGCGGCTTTGTTTTTGCGCCAACGCGCTAGGCCCAGGCCCGCCTCTTTCCAAGGCAGGCTAAAGCCCCAGACTTGGGCGCGGCTCTCGGAGGTGAGGGTGCTGAAGTACTCTGAGAAGCCGCGCAGTACGTCGGTTTTCGTCAGCATGACGTACACGGGGAAGCGAATGCCCAGTTGCGTGCGCAGTTCGGACAAGCGCTCGCGCAGGTGCGCGGCGTGGAGTTGGCGCTTTTCAGGGCTGCTGTAGAGGAGGTCGGCCACGTCCACGGCGAGCAAGGCGCCGTTGACGGGCGCACGCGGGCGTACTTGGCGCAGCACGCCTAAAAAGCCTAGCCATTCCGCTTCGTTTTTCTGGTGTATGAAGCCTAGCGCATCGTGGTTGCTAGCGGTTTTTTTGGCTTGCTCCGTTTTGTCGGCTTTGTCGGCTTGGTCGGCTTTTTCTTGCTCTGGTGTTTTCTTTTCTTTGGGGGCCGGTGCGTTGGCAGCGATTTCTTCTTTGGCGGCTTCGATGACGTCACTCGAGACATGGGTTTCGTCCTTCTGGTCGGTGTAGCGGCCAGCGGTGTCGATGAGTACCGCATCGTTGGTCAACCACCAGTCGCAATACTGGGTGCCAGGTAGTTTTTTCATGGTCAGCTTCGCACTGGCGGCACTCATTTGCTCAGGCACAGGAAAGCGCAGGCCTGAGTTGAGCACCATGGAGGATTTGCCCGAGCCGGGCTTGCCAATCACCATGTACCAAGGCAGTTCGTACAGGTAGCGTTTGCCTTCGACTATGCGGCGCAGGCCCGACCAGATGGAGCCCGTGCCCCCGGCCATGGTCAGGTGCATTTGGCGCAGTTGCGCCACGGCTTTGCGGGCCATGCCTCTGATGGTGCGAATCTCGGCCTTGGCCAAAGCTTGTTTGTCTTGTCCGCCGGAGAGCACCCGTTGCAAAAACTTCTCGTC
>JBIPME010000142.1:0-5355 GCA_044369275.1 Rhodoferax sp. | reverse complement strand
TACAGCACCTTGCGGTCCAGGTTGATTTGGGGAAACTGTGCGGCAAAAACGTCTGCATACGCCCAGTGCGTGGTGGCGCGGCGCCCATTGAGCAACCCCGCTTGCGCCAGTACAAACGCGCCCAAGCACAGGCCCACCACCGTGGCACCGCGTGCATGGGCTGCGCACAGTGTACGCAGCAACGCAGCCGGGGCGGGCTCTGTCGGGTCGCGCCAACTGGGAACAATGATGGTGTGGGCATGCCGTAAAGCAGCCAGCCCCATGGGCGCGGTAATCGAAAACCCCGCTGTGGTCGAAAGGGGGCCTTTTTCGCAGGCCACCACGTCAAATTGAAACACGGGTGTGTCGGGGTGCGCTTCGCCAAACACCACACAGGGCACCGAAAGATGAAACGGGCTGATGCGTGCAAACGCAACCACGGCAACGCGGTGCGGTTGCGATGGGGGAGCTGATGCGGTTGACGCAGCGGATGAAGTGGATGAAGTTGGCATGGTGGATGGGGGCTGGCGTCATTGCGAACACCATTCGCATTGGCCTAATTGCCTTAATTGCCTTAATTGCCTTAATTGCCCTAATTGGCCCGATTCTATCGAAGATTGTCAATTGGGCCACTGGTGCGCCAGAGCCAAATGGGCAACAATCTCAGGCATGAAAATCGAACCCCAACTCCCCCTGTTAGAGGCCATCTTGGCGCCTTGGAAGCCCCAGATCGGCAAAGATTTTGATGGCTACCGCAACCACGTCTACCGCATGGTGCATTGTGTGTTTGCGCTGCGTGCCTGCAGCGAAGAAGAGCGGCAAAAAGTCATTATTGCCGCTGCACACCATGACATCGGCATATGGTCCGACGGCACGGTTGATTACCTGCCCCCTTCCATCGTGCAAGCGCGCAAATACTTAGAGCAACAAGGCTTGCAGGCTTGGGACGAAGAAATTAGCTGCATCATCGACCAGCACCACAAACTGCGGCGTTTTAAGGGCCCCTTGGCCGAGAAATACCCCTTGGTTGAGGTGTTTCGGCAAGGCGATTTGGTTGATTTTTCGCTGGGCCTTTTCAAATTCGGCTTGCCTGGCTCCTCGATTCGCGCACTCAAAACCCAGTTCCCGAACCACGGGTTTCACAAAATGCTGATGCGCTCTGCGGGCCATTGGTTTAGGCACCACCCTTTGAGCCCGCCGCCGTTTATGAAGTGGTAGCGAGGGCGTGGTAGGGCTGCAAAGCGCACCGTCAACAGGCATCTTGGATAATGCACGCTTGCCGCGCTTGCATGGTGTGCCCCACCGTGCGCGCCCCCAGACCCTTTGCATCCACACACCACTATGTCTTCACCCGCTCACAACAACCAACTCGACACCAAATCCCAAGCCTGGTCGGCCCTGTTTTCTGAACCCATGAGCGAGTTGGTCAAGCGCTACACCGCCAGCGTGTTCTTTGACAAGCGCTTGTGGCAAGTCGATATTGCGGGCAGCTTGGCCCACGCCGACATGCTCGCCCACCAAGGCATTATTGGCAAAGACGATCTCGCTGCCATTCAAAAAGGCATGGCCCAAATTGGGGCCGAAATTGAATCAGGCCAGTTCGAGTGGAAACTCGACCTCGAAGACGTGCACCTCAACATCGAAGCGCGCCTGACGCAACTGGTGGGCGACGCGGGCAAACGCCTGCACACGGGCCGCAGCCGCAACGACCAAGTGGCCACCGACGTGCGCCTGTGGCTGCGCGGCGAGATGGACTTGATCATCGACTTGTTGGTCGATTTGCAAAAGTCGCTCGTGGAAGTGGCCGAGAAAAACGTTGAAGTCATCCTGCCCGGTTTCACCCATCTGCAAGTTGCCCAGCCCGTGAGCTTTGCGCACCACCTTTTAGCCTACGTGGAAATGTTTGCGCGTGACGCCGAGCGCATGGGCGACGTGCGCCGCCGCACCAACTACCTGCCCTTGGGCAGCGCCGCTTTGGCGGGCACCACCTACCCGCTGGACCGCGAACGCGTGGCCCGCACGCTGGGCATGGTGGACGTACACGGCAACCCCCAAGTCTGCCAAAACAGCTTGGACGGCGTGAGCGACCGCGACTTCGCCATCGAATTCACCGCAGCCGCCAGCCTGTGCATGGTGCACATCAGCCGCATGTCCGAGGAACTCATCTTGTGGATGAGCCAAAACTTTGGTTTCATCAAAATTGCCGACCGCTTCACCACGGGCAGCTCCATCATGCCGCAGAAAAAAAACCCCGACGTGCCCGAACTCGCACGCGGCAAAACCGGCCGTGTGGTGGGCCACTTGGTCGGCTTGATCACCCTCATGAAAGGCCAACCCCTGGCCTACAACAAAGACAACCAAGAAGACAAAGAGCCCCTGTTTGACACGGTGGACACGCTCCAAGACACGCTGCGCATCTTCAGCGAAATGGTGGGCGGCCAAGTCAACCCCGCCACCGGTGTGAAAGAAGGCGGCATCACCGTCAACCCCCAAGCCATGGAAGACGCTGCCAAAAAAGGCTATGCCACCGCCACCGACTTGGCCGACTACCTGGTGAAAAAAGGCCTGCCTTTTCGCGATGCCCATGAAACCGTGGCCCACGCCGTCAAAGCCGCCGCCAGCCACCGCTGCGACCTGTCGGAGCTGCCGCTGCAAGTGCTGCAAAGCTTTCATGCCTCGATTGAACAAGACGTGTACGAAGTTTTAAGCTTGCGCGGCTCGCTCAATGCGCGCAATACCTTGGGTGGCACAGCGCCGATGCAGGTGCAGGCCCAAATTGCACGGCACCACAAGCGATTGGCAGGCCATGCACAGTAGCCACCGCCAGCCACAGAGGGCTAGCGTTTGGTAGCAAAACAGTGCCCTAGCACCTGGGTGCGTCTGCGTCCGAACCTGTATTTAGTAGCGCAATAACTTTCATTTAATTTCTCTCATGTCTGTGCGTCAAAGTACAGAAACAGCGCATGCCCAGAGGCATTGTCTGGGTTCCAATATACATGGGAATTTTTATGAAAATGCGTACAAAGCACATGCTCAATGCGGTGGTGGTTTTGCTGTTGATGGGGGGCGTGGTGGCCCATGCCCAAGTGAAATCCAAAGCGGCTAAAGCGGCTGAAAGAAAGTTGAATGACAGCGCTTATGTCGCAAGACAGGCTGCAATAGAGGGGGGATTTGAAAAATTCAAGGCAAAAACTTTCAAAGAACCCTTTAAAGATGGGGTTTACATCGTAGACGGCGATGTCCCTATCGTTAGCGAAGATGATTTGCGCGCTTTCTACGACAATGAAATTGTTTTGGGCTGGAAACAACCTAAGTTTGGCTATATTTTGAATGCCCGCACAGGCAGACTCATCACCAATAACCCTGGCCCAGGCCAACTCAGGATTTGGAATAACGTTCAGAAGAAGAACATCAGCTACTGCGTGACCACAGCCTTTCAAGGCCGCTATAACCAAGTCGTACAGGCAATGCAAGCTGCAGCACAGGCATGGGAAGAGGTAAGCGATGTGCGCTTTGTGCATGTGAACAGCTTGGACAATCAATGCTCCAATGCCACCCAAGGGGTGGTTTTTAACGTGGGTCCAATCCCCTCTAATGACAGTGGGGGCTATCTTGCGCGTGCATTTTTCCCAAACACCCCTAGACAATACAGATCTTTAATTATTAACGACACTGCGTTCCGTCCAAGTAGCAATATAAATTTGACACTTGTTGGCATATTGCGGCATGAACTTGGGCATGTTCTGTCCTTTCGCCATGAGCACACCAGACCCGAGGCTGGGCCGGGTTGCTTCGAAAATAACGAATGGACGCCGATTACACCCTACGATGCATTCTCTGTGATGCATTACCCCCAATGTAACGGGCAGGGGGATTGGTCGCTGAGCTTGACCGATGACGATAAACTGGGTGCGGCTTGTGTGTATGGCCCGGCTCCTGGAGTTGCATTTAACCCAGCAAACTGTTTGTCAAACTAAGCTGAAATAACTTTTCATGCCGCTGGGCGCAGGCTTCGTGTGCATGAAAGTTAGAAAAAACTACTGCGAAATTAAGATCGCAGTAGCCACAGATGGCTAGCGTTTTGTGGCAAAACAGTGCCCTGGCAGCCGAGTGCGTCTGCGTCCGAACCTGTATTCCATAGCGCAATAACTTTCATTTAATTTCTCTCATGCCTGTGCGTCAAAGTACAGAAGCCGCGCATGCCCAAAGGCATTGTTTGGGTTCCAATATACATGGGGGTTTTATGAAAATGCACACAAAGCACTTGCTCAATGCGGTAGTGGTTTTGCTGTTGATGGGGGGCGTGGCGGCCCATGCCCATCCCAAATCTGCTGCGGTTAAAGCGGCGGAAAGAAAACTCAATGACCAGGCCTACGTTGCCAGACAGGCTGCAATCGAAGGGGGGTTTGAAAAATTCAAGGCAAAAACCTTTAAAGAGTCCTTCAAAGGAGGGGTCTACATCGTTGATGGCGATGTCCCCATCGTAGGCGAACAGGGTTTGCGGGAGTTCTATGACAATGAAATTGTTTTGGATTGGAAACTGCCCAAATTCGGCTATATCTTGAATGGCCGCAGCGCCCATCTGATCGCCAATACCGTCGATGGCGCTCCTAAAATTTGGGACAACGTTCAAAAAATGAACTTAACCTATTGTGTGAGCACGAGTTTCCAAGGTCGGTACAACCAAGTTGTCCAAGCCATGCGAGAAGCAACCAAAGCATGGGAAGACGCGAGCAATGTGCGTTTTGTGCATGTGAGTGCGCTCGATAATAGCTGCTCGAATGCTACCCAAGGGGTATTGTTTGACGTGAACCCCATTAATTTACCCAACGGTGAATACCTTGCACGGGCATTCTTCCCCGGCTATGAGCGCGAGCAAAGGTCGGTAATTATTGACACATCGGCATTTATGCTCCCTCCCGGAAGTAACCTCAAGCTGGTTGGCCTACTGCGCCATGAGCTAGGCCACACCCTGTCCTTTCGCCATGAGCACATCCGCCCAGAGGCACAGCAAGTTAGCGGACAATGCCAAGAGTCTCCCGATTGGGCACCACTCACCCCTTACGATGCCATGTCTGTGATGCACTACCCTCAGTGCAAAGGCAGAGGGGACGGCGCGCTGAGTTTGACAGAGGATGACAAACTGGGTGCAGCGTGTTTGTATGGTGCCCCAGCAGGGGTTGCGTTTGACCAGTCAGCTTGCTTGTTCCGTTATTAATCCGTTAAGCTGCCGATTTGGGAGGGTTGCCAAAGCAAGCCCTCCCAGACGCAACGCGTTGTCTGCGCGCCTAAACGCCAGGGCTTAAACGCCAGGGCTTAAGCGCCAGGGCTTGAGCGCGTTGGGTTACGCTTTTTTCACGTAGGCGCTGCACCAGG
>JBIPME010000182.1:0-4646 GCA_044369275.1 Rhodoferax sp. | reverse complement strand
ACGCGCCAAGCGGTGTCATCAAGGCGAATGCGCACGGTGTAGGTTTTGCCGGGCTCTAGCGCTTGGGGTGTTTCGTGGCTATTGCGGTGGCATAGATTGAAGACGGCATAGCTTAGGCGGGATACCGCGCCGTCTGGCCAGACCGCGTTCAGGCGTACGGCTACATGGGCCACTTTTTGGTTGGCACTGAATTTCAGGGTGAGGGTGGGGGCACCCACCAAGTCGATGTTTTTGTCTAAAGCCGGGCCGTCAAAGGTGAGTGAGGCAGCATCGTCATAGCGTTGATCGCCAGCAAACTCTGGGCCGAGCCAAATGATGCAGTATTCGCCGCCGTCGCCCCCCACGGTTTGGGGTGAGGTGTGGTTTATTTTGCGGGTAGGGCCTTGTTGCAAGGAAAGTCCGTCGTGGTTGAGGTAGTGGCGTTGTACCTGGCCTTTGTCAAAGGGCCATTGCGTGTCGCTAACCCAGCGTCCTGGGATGTACGTGACCGAGTTCGCGGGTCGAATAGCGTCCATGATGTAGGTGCGAAAGGCAGGGATTTGTTCCACGCCCGTGTCCACGCCTTTGAGCCAGTGGTCCCACCAGCGTAGCGCCTCTTGCAGAAAGCCTATGCGTGGCTCGGGTACTGCAAAGTGCGGGTATTTGTGCGCCCAAGGGCCAATAATGCCCTTGCTGGGTGATTTGAGTTGGGAGACCAGCCGGGGCACGGCGTTGGTATAGGCGTCGTGCCAACCGCCAACGGCCAGCACTGCAGCCTGTATCGCCCCCCAGTTTTCGTTGACCGAGCCATGTTTCCAATAGGCATCTCGGTGGGGGTGCTGTAGCCAGTCAATGGCCAACAAGGGTTCGTGTTGCAAGCGTTCTAGCCACATGCTTTTCCATGCGTCGCCTACCAGCGCAGGGTCTGGCGCACGGGAGGAGTAGGCAAACATGGTGGCCGACCAGCCCAAGTTTTCATTCAAAACGCAGCCCCCTTTGTAGTGAATGTCGTCGGTGTAGCGGTCGTCTGTAGAGCACAGGGTGATGATGGCTTTGAGCCCCGCAGGGCGCATGGCGGCAACTTGGAGGCTGTTAAAGCCGCCCCAAGAGATGCCCATCATGCCGACGTTGCCAGTGCACCAAGCTTGCGCGCACAACCAAGCGATGACAGCACAGGCGTCGTCCAATTCCTGCTGCGTGTATTCGTCGCGCATCAACCCTTCGGACTCGCCGTTGCCGCGTATGTCCACCCGAATGCAGGCGTAGCCATGGCCCGCAAGGTAGGGGTGGGTGCG
Organism: Rhodoferax sp.; assembly: GCA_044369275.1. Taxonomy (GTDB): domain Bacteria; phylum Pseudomonadota; class Gammaproteobacteria; order Burkholderiales; family Burkholderiaceae_C; genus Allorhodoferax. Next base: position 3,372 of record JBIPME010000182.1, on the reverse strand, counting down.
GGCATCGCGCTCGTGCGTGCCATCGCGCTTGCGGTAGGGGAGGTATTCCAGAATGGCGGGGACAGGGTTTTGGGCGGCATCCTTGGGTATCCAAATGCGTGCAGCCAGTCGCACACCATCGGGCATTGTGATGTAGGTGTTTTCAATTTCTTGAATTTTTTTAGGAAACGATTTGGTTATTTTCATGGCGCTGCTCTTTATCAAAATGCGTTTGCTGCCATTTATACCTTAGTTGATGCTTTGGGATGGTTGCTGCCGGATTCACTACCGGATTCGCGACCGGATTCGGTGCGGGCTTAGATGCCGCATTAGGTGCCCAGAATGAGCAGGGCGCGAAAGTCGTTCACGTTGGTGTGGGTGGGGCCGGTCATGACCAGGTCTTCCAACGGTGTGAAGTAGCCCACCGCATCGTTGCGGTCCAGGTGCTGTGTGATGGAGAGCTTGTGAGCGTTGGCGCGTGCGAGCGTGTCGGGTGTGACGATGGCACCGGCATTGTCTTCAACGCCGTCAATGCCATCGGTATCGGCGGCCAGTGCCCAGATGCGCGGGTGTGCGTCCAGCGCTTGCAGCAGTCCCATGCAAAATTCACCCGCTCTGCCGCCTCTGCCGGGGGCTTGCCCTGGGGTTGGGGCACGCAGGGTGACCGTGGTTTCGCCGCCGCTCAAAATGACGCAGGGTGCTTGAAAGGGTCCGTGCCCCGCCGCACATGCGCGGGCCAGTGCCGCATGCATTTTGGCCACCTCACGCGCTTCACCTTCGATGGCATCGCTCAAAATGTAGGCGTTCAGGCCCTGTTCGCGTGCGGCTTGTGCGGCGGCTTCCAAGCTTTGTTGCGGTGTGGCAATCAAGCTGATGCGGTGTCCTTGGAATAGCGCATCGCCGGGTTTGGGGGTTTCGAGTGCGCCGCTTTCTAACTGCTCTAGTACCGCCTGTGGCAGAGCGATGCCATAGCGCTGCACAATGGCCAGCGCTTGCAGGCAGCTGGATTCGTCGGCCACCGTGGGTCCACTGGCAATTAGGCTGGGGTTGTCTTCGGGAACATCGCTGATGGCCAGGGTGACTACGCGGGCGGGCGCACAGGCTGCAGCAAGGCGCCCGCCTTTGATGCGCGAGAGGTGTTTGCGCACGGTGTTGATTTCCAGAATACTGGCGCCGCTGGCCAGCAGTTGGCGGTTAATGGCTTGCTTATCGGCGAGCGTGAGCCCCTCGCAGGGCAGGGTGAGCAAGGCCGAGCCACCGCCCGAAATTAAACACAGAACCAAGTCGTGCGCACGCAAGGCTTGGCACAGTGCCAGCATGCGCTGTGCTGCGGCCACGCCAGCGGCGTCGGGCACGGGATGGGCGGCTTCGGTAATTTCAATGCGTTGGCGTAGATGCGCTGGGCGTGGCGGGGTGTGCGCATAACGCGTAACCACCAGGCCCGACAAGGGTGCGTCTTCGGGCCAAAGCGCCTCTAAGGCATGTGCCATGCTGCCAGCAGCTTTGCCCGCCCCCAGAACCAAGGTGCGCGCGCCCAGTGCTTTGCTTGGTGGCGGGGGCAAGAAAGCGGCCATGTTGTGCAAGGGCTGTGCGCGCTGCACGGCGACGTCGTACAGATGGCGTAGCAGTGCGCGGGGGGACTTAATGGGGGGGTGAATGGGGGCTTGCATGGTTGGTGCGCTGTCCGGTTGGGCTGCGTCCATGGCGGGCCAGCCAAGTGAGGCCATTTTCAGTGCCACCGACGCTGCGGTCTTGGGGGAGGTATTCGCAGCCAATGTGGCCACGGTAATGCAGGCTTTCTAGTAATTCAAAGAGCGCTTCGAATGGGATCTCGCCCGTCCCTGGTTCGGCACGGCCTGGGCTATCGGCCAACTGGATGTGGCCTATGCGGGCCAGGTGCTGTGTGAGCGTTTGCACGGTGTCATCGTGCATGCGGTGTGCGTGGTAGAGGTCGTATTGCAAAAACACGTTGTCGCAGCCGATGCGCTCGATGAGTTCCAGCGCTTGGGCTGCATGGCTTAGACAGTAGCCCGGCAGGTCCAAGGTGTTCAGTGGCTCTAGCAACAGGCGCAGGCCTTGCGCTTGCAGCGTGCGGGCGGCGAACTGTAGGTTGCTTAGCAAGGTTTGCTGCACCAGCGCTGTAGGCACGCCGGTGGGGGCAATTCCTGCCATGCAATGCAGTTGGGGGACTTGCAGTGCTTTGGCGTAGGCAATGGCTTGAAAAACGCTGCGGCGAAATTCGTCGATGCGATTCGGGTGGCAGGCGATGCCGCGTTCGCCCTCAGCCCAGTTGCCTGCGGGCAGATTGTGCAAGACCATGCGCAATCCACTGGCGTTCAAGGCGGCACAGAGGTCTTGCGTGCTGTGCGCGTACGGGAATTGGCACTCTACGGCGGTAAAACCTGCTGCGCGGGCGCATGCAAAGCGTTCTAAAAAAGGTCGATCCGTAAACAAGGTGCTGAGGTTGGCGGCAAAAGCAAGCATGGCGGGGGAGGGCTGCGGTGAATCTGTGGGGATGGAAGAGGCAATGGTGTTACGTTGGACGTTGGATTATGTTCGGTGGGATGGCACCGCATCGCACGGCATTGCACCGCATTGGATCGCAGCGCCACCCTAGGCCGCGCTGCCAAGTCCCCCGCGACACCGACACCGACACCGACACCCTGGGCACAGGGCGGGGCTTAACGTCAAGCCACTTGCATGCAACGGGGCACACGCTTGGCGTGCCTGCGAGTTAGTGGTTTAAAAACTCGTAGACCACTTCTTCACTTTCCACCAAGTCCAAGATGGCGTTAAGGGTGTCGTCATCGTCGGTGCTGGACCAGGTGTCTTCGGGATCTGTGGCGAACAGTGGCTCAATGGCGATGTCCATAAACTCCCCCTCAGCGATGCACAAGACCGCATTGCCCTCCGAGGTTTGCTCTAGGGTCCAATGGTCGGGCACGGACATTTCCAAGTTGATGGTGACGTTGAGTTTTTTCATGGTTGATTTTTCCAAAAAGCGGGTTTGCGCGAGAAAAGTAGACTTGCGCGAGATTACTTCATACCACAGCTTTTGTCGCTTCGGTTGCCAGGGCCTGCCAGTGCTTTATTTTTAAGCAGTATGAGCAAAGCCAAGCCGGATGCGGCTTTGCGCGCTTGTAAACAGACTTATCCACACAACAGCCCACAATGCCTTGGGGTAAGTTTTTCACAAGTATTTTTGATGGCACTTTGGTTTGGGGGCGTGCTTTTTATGGTATTTACGAAGCATGCGCCAAATGCTTACTTCATCGTAGTTTCGGTCAACGCTTGTTTAGAGAGTGATCAATCTCTTGTTAAGTTGATATAGCAAGCCCCTGTGCTGCGTTGACTGATGTGACATAAGACGTAATGCCAAGATATTGATGCATG
>JBIPME010000141.1:0-5380 GCA_044369275.1 Rhodoferax sp. | reverse complement strand
TTGCCTGAAATACACGAATTTCTGCCAAAGTTGACCACGCGGCACTAAAGCCTGGGTCGATGCTAATGGCGTGGCGCACCGCACTGGCTGCGGCATCAATGTCTTCAATCGAACGTCTGGCCAAAAATTCGCGTGCACTGATCAAAGCAGCCACCGCATTGGGTCGCTTCGACTGGGTCATGGCGTTCAAAGAGGACGACTCGTCCATATTGGACACCCGAATCGGCACCGTAATTCGGAACCCCGAGTTGTAAACGGTCTCCACCACTTCTGTGCCGCCAGACGACGACATTGCAACACGCAATCGGTACACGGTACGCGAAATACTCTCGTCCGAGGCTTGGTTAACCTCCCAAATTTTCGCGACTAATTCACTTTTACGAACAATCTGACCACGCGCTTCTAACAACAGATGCAAAAGCCCCTTTTCTTTAGGCGGCAAATGTACAGGCTGTCCGTCGAAACTTAATCCTGTGTTTACATCAAAGATGTAGTTCGAAAATGCAAATTGTATTCCCATTGTGTAATAACTCTACATTTCGGTTTCTTTGACTGAGATTTGATCAAAAATAAAGCAATGAATTTATTTTGGATTAAATTTCACGGGCCCTACCTCTTTTGTGCCTTTATTACCGTTTGAAAAGTAACAACCGACAACATTTATTGATCGAATTCTGATGGAATTCACACGATTACGCCACCCCCCAAACATACATTCTGTTCGTACAAAACCGCATATTGGCCAGGAGTTACCGCCCACTGCGGATTTTCGTAGTTCAAAACAAAATTATTTTTGCCATTTAATGAAATAAAATTGCAAAATGCATCATCCTGACGATAACGTATCTTTGCTGCAATATTAAAATTCATAGGTGGATCATCTGCTATCCAATGTGCATCCTGCGCGTGCACGGTTGAAGACTGTAGCCATGGATGCGCGTGGCCTTGCACCACCCACAGTGTGTTCGTTTGCAAGTCTTTGCGTGCCACAAACCACGGGGCATGCTCGCCACCACCGCGCTGCGCCCCTTTGGACTTCAAACCGCCTATACCAAGACCTTGGCGCTGGCCCAGGGTATAAAAAGACAGTCCTATGTGCTCCCCCACCACGTGGCCCTGCGGCGTTTTGATGGGGCCGGGCTCTTTGGAAATGTAGCGATTTAAAAATTCACGAAATGGACGCTCACCAATAAAGCAAATACCGGTAGAGTCTTTCTTCTTGGCATTGGGTAAGCCTATTTCCAAGGCAATGTCGCGCACCTGTGTTTTGTGTAAATCCCCAACCGGAAAGTAAGTTTTAGACAGCTGTGCTTGGTTCAAGCGATGTAAAAAATAACTTTGGTCTTTGAGCGGGTCCAGGCCTTTGAGTAATTCGTATTTCGTTGTCTCGGGGTTTTGCCGCACCCTGGCGTAATGTCCGGTGGCAATTTTTTCTGCCCCTAGCCGCATGGCATGGTCTAGAAATGCTTTGAATTTGATCTCGGCGTTACAAAGTACATCGGGGTTGGGCGTGCGCCCTGCTTGGTACTCACGTAAAAATTCAGCAAAAACCCGGTCTCGGTAATCTGCTGCGAAATTGACGTGCTCTACCTCAATGCCAAGCACATCCGCTACGGCGGCGGCATCGACAAAATCTACATTGGAGGCGCAATAGGCGCTGTCGTCATCGTCCTCCCAGTTTTTCATGAATATGCCAACAACTTCATGGCCTTGTTTTTTCAATAAATAGGCGGTAACGGCAGAATCTACGCCACCACTCAGACCTACAACAATCCGTTGTTTTTTTAGCATTTGGTATTCGTTTGGTAGAACTATGTTCCTTCAGATGCTGTGCATTTTCGAAGAACCTTGGAACGAGACGCACCGACTTTGCACAAGCGCATTGCGGTGTTGAAAGCGTTTGAGCTACAGCATTCTAAAAGGCCTACAGCGACTTGGCGCGCAGCGTAAAAAAAACGATGCCGAGAAAACGATGCTGGGAAAAGCGTTTACAGCCAACCAAGCTTTATGGAGCGTTGATGCACCGCAAAACCAAAATACAAGTTACGCACGCATAAGTGGCGGGCGGGACCCAATGCAAGCCCGCCCCCCATTTCAGTTTGCCGCCGGCACACAGGCCCAACAAAAAAACATCCAACGGGGCAGGCTCCCGTGTTTGCCGCATCAGGTTCAGCGGCTATGGCCTGTGGCTACATACGGCTATGGCTTGGCATGCGCTTAAGCTTGGGCCGCTACCCGGTCACCCAGTGCTTTGCGTGTAGCGGTCAACTCGCTAGGCAGGTGGTAGGCCAACTGGGTAAACAGGGTGTCATGCAGTTTTAACTCGGCCACCCAGTCGCTGGGGTTGATGCTGGTGACGGTTTGGAATTGCTCGGCAGAGAAATCCAAGCCGTTCCAGTTGAGTGCTTTGAATGTGGGGCCAACACCAAACAGGTTGTCAACGCCTTCTGCACGGCCTTCAATGCGATCAATCATCCACTTCAAAACGCGCATGTTTTCACCGTAACCAGGCCAGACGAAGCTGCCTTGCGCGTCTTTTCTGAACCAATTGACGCAGTAAATAGCGGGCAAAGTAGCACCCGCTTGCTGAATTTTTTTCCCCATGTCCAACCAATGCTGGAAATAGTCGCTCATGTTGTAGCCCATGAAGGGGAGCATGGCGAAAGGATCGCGCCGGACCAGGCCTTGCTGGCCGGCAGCGGCTGCCGTGGTTTCTGAGCCCATGGTTGCGGCCATGTAAATGCCTTCCGTCCAGTTGCGCGCTTCGGTTACCAGGGGCACGGTGGTGGAGCGGCGTCCGCCGAAAATGAAGGCATCAATCGGCACGCCATTGGGGTTGTCCCACTGGCTGTCCAAGGCGGGGTTGTTGGTGGCGGCTACGGTAAAACGTGCATTCGGGTGGGCTGCTTTGGCCCCGGTGGCTTTTGCAATTGCGGGGGTCCAGTCTTGGCCTTGCCAGTCGATCAAGTGCGCTGGGAGTTGGCCAGTGTCTTTTTCCATGCCTTCCCACCATACATCGCCGTCATCGGTGAGGGCCACATTGGTGAAAATCACATTTTTGTTCAAACTCGCCATGCAATTGGGGTTGGTATGGTAGTTGGTTCCCGGGGCTACGCCAAAGTAGCCCGCCTCGGGATTGATGGCGTAGAGTTTGCCGTCTGCACTGGGCTTGATCCAGGCAATGTCGTCACCAATGGTGCTGACCTGCCAGCCCTCAAATCCGCTTGGCGGAACGAGCATAGAGAAGTTGGTTTTACCGCAAGCGCTAGGGAAGGCAGCGGCGACATGGTATTTTTTTCCTTCGGGATTGGTCACACCCAAAACCAGCATGTGTTCGGCCAACCAGCCTTGCTCTTTGCCCATGGTAGATGCAATGCGCAAAGCAAAGCATTTCTTACCCAACAAAGCATTGCCGCCGTAGCCCGAGCCGTAGGACCATATTTCACGCGTTTCGGGGTAATGCACAATGTATTTGGTGGAGCTGCAAGGCCATTTGACATCGGCCTGACCGGCCACCAAGGGCGCGCCCACGGTGTGTACGCAGGGAACGAAGGCGCCGTCTTTGCCGATGACCTCAAAAACCTCTTTGCCCATGCGCGTCATGATGCGCTGGTTCACGGCCACGTAGGCGCTGTCGCTGAGCTCAATGCCCACATGCGCAATATGCGAGCCCATAGGCCCCATGCTAAAGGGCACTACGTACATGGTGCGGCCCTGCATGCAGCCGTCAAACAAGGGGGCCAAGGTGGCACGCATTTGCGCGGGGTCCATCCAATTGTTGGTGGGGCCGGCATTTTCTTGTTTCTCGGAGCAAATGTAGGTACGGTCTTCAACGCGTGCTACATCGCTGGGGTCTGAGCATGCCAAATAGGAATTAGGCCGCTTGGCGGGGTTGAGTTTTTGGAAAGTGCCTGCGTCCACCAATTGTTGGCACAAACGGTCGTATTCCTGCTCGCTACCGTCACACCAATACACCGCACTCGGTTTGCACAAAGCCACCATGTCGCCCACCCAAGCAATCAGCTTGGGGTTTTTTACATAACTGGGCACCTGCAAGGGGATGCTGGTTGCGGTGATTGCATTCATGGAATAACTCCTAAGTTTGAAAAATGTCTTTCCAAAGCAAACTGCTATGCGCTTTGATACGCTTTGGTGCGATTTTTATTCGCTTTGAAAAGACACTGCTCTGGGCAGTGCGCAGCTGCTTAAGCTTTGCCACTGAAGCGCCATTTTATGAATGCGTACCGAAGTTACATCCACGTTACGCCATAAATTTATGCAAAAAATGCATTACTTTATGCAGCCAGAGTTCGCGGGCTAGGTAACACCGCCAGTTACAGACGCGCCAAGGCAGCGCGCAGTGCATCCTTATCCAAAATTTCCGAGAACACCATGGGTTGGCCTTGTGCGGGATACAACACATAAACCGGCACGCCACTGCGCCCTAGGCTCTCCAAGGCTTGGGTAATGGCAGGGTCACGCCGTGTCCAATCGGCGCGCAAAAGCGTGACTTTTTTGCGGGCAAAGTCCTCGAGTACCAAGTGGTTGGAAAGCGTATTTTTTTTGTTGAACTGGCAGGTAATGCACCAAGCCGCTGTGAAATCCACAAACACCGCTGACCCTGCGGCTTGGGATTGGCGCACCTTGTCCACCGACCATGCCTGCCAGGGCCCAGATGCCCCACCGTTTGACGCAGCATTGACGCCACCATTGACCCCTGTACTGCTTGGAGGTGGCGTACTGGACTGAAAAATACCAGGCCCAAAGGCATTGCCCAACAACAGCAATACCAAGAGCGCAATCGGCGCCAGCACCTTGCGGCTGCGCCCCAGCAAATTAAACGCCCACACCACCAAAGCCAGCGCCCACAACAAAGCCAGCAGGCCAAACGCCACATCCACCCCAGCCAAGTGCGCCAGCACCCACAGCAACCAAACCACCGTGGCCCACATCGGAAACGCCATGAAATGGCGCAATGTTTCCATCCATGCCCCAGGCTTGGGCAACCAGCCCAGCCAACCCGGCAACCAACTGGCCAACAAATACGGCAGTGCCAGCCCCATGCCCAGAGCCAGAAAAATCCCCAATGCCTGTGCGGTGGGCAAAGCAATGGCGTAGCCCAAAGAGGCCCCCATAAACGGCGCACTGCAAGGCGAGGCAATCGCCACGGCCAGCACCCCCGATAAAAATGCATCGGCTGCGGGGTGCTGCCAGCGCAAACCTGCCAAGCCCGAAGGCAACCAGTGGCGAAACGCAAACCAGCCCATCAAATTGCACCCCAACAGCATGAAAAGCACCGCCAAAGTGGCAACGACGCCAGGCGACTGCAGCTGAAAGCCCCAACCCAATTTCTCGCCCGGGGGGGGGCGGGGGGTCGTCG
>JBIPME010000335.1:0-3273 GCA_044369275.1 Rhodoferax sp. | reverse complement strand
TTGCGAGCACGCTGGGGGCCAGTGCCTTGCAAATGCAGCAAACCTTGTCCGCGTATTTGTTTGGCTTTGCTTTTATGAGTTTGTTCCACGGGGCCATCTCAGACAGTTTTGGCCGCAGGCCCGTGGTGCTGTGGGGCTTGTTTGTCTTTACCTTGGCTTGCGTGGGCTGTGCGCTGTCTTACAGCATTGGGCAATTGATTTTCTTTCGTGCCGTGCAGGGCTTGTCGGCGGGGGCGGGCATTGTGGTGTCGCGCGCCATTATTCGGGACATGTTTGCGCCCTCGCAAGCCCAAAAAGTAATGAGTCAGGTGACTATATTTTTTGGTGTTGCCCCCGCGATTGCGCCCATGCTGGGAGGTTGGCTGTTCATACACATCAGCTGGCATGCCATTTTCTGGTTTTTAGCCGTGATTAGCTGCCTGCTGTGGGTGGCCAATTACCGTTTCTTGCCAGAAACACTGGAGGTTGCGCAGCGCCAGCCGTTCAATGTGCGCCATCTGTTCTCCGGTTATTGGCAACTGGGCTCAGACCCCCGTTTCTTGCTGCTCGCACTGGCCAGCGGCGTACCGTTCAATGGCATGTTTTTGTACGTTTTGAGTGCACCGGTTTTTCTGGGGGAGCATTTGCAATTGCCGCCTGCGCACTTTTTTTGGTTTTTTCTACTCACCATTGCGGGCATTATGGCGGGTGCTATGGTGAGTGGGCGCGTGGCTGGAAAAATCAAGCCGAAGCAGCAAATACGCAGAGGTTTTCAGGTCATGCTGGCCATTGGACTGGTGAATGTGGCTGCGAATTGGCTGTTCAAAGCGAACGTGGGCTGGTCTATGCTGCCGATTGGCATTTTTGCGTTTGGCTGGGCGCTGATGGTGCCTGTGGTGACCTTGTTGGTGCTGGATTTGCACCCCGAGCGGCGTGGCATGGCATCGAGTTTGCAGATGTTTGTCGGCTCTACGGCCAATGGGCTGGTCGCTGGGGTTGTGGCCCCCTTGGTCATGCACTCCACCATGGCTTTGGCAGGCGCTTCGCTGGGCATGATGTGCATTGGGCTGGGCGCTTGGATTTACATCCGCAAACGCTGGCCCGAGATTGGCCAGCATGCGATTGCCCAAGACGCGTAATCCGTAATCTATTCATTTGCCCTTGCCCTTTGCACCTCTCGCGTACAAGGTGGTGGATGAGGCGCTCGGCGGGACGGTTGTCAATCGCTGTTCAATGGGCACGCATTTTGGCGCGTAGGCGGGCGATGGATTGGCTGTGGAGTTGGCAGACGCGGGACTCGGTTATTTCAAACACGGCGGCGATTTCTTTGAGGTTCATGTCTTGCTCGTAGTACATGCTCATGATGAGTTGTTCGCGTTCGGGCAGGTTTTGGATAGCGAGCACCAGCGACTCGCGCAAGCGGTGGTCGGTTAAGAGGTTGATGGGGTCGGACTGGGTGTCGGCGACGTGGCGGTCCAGGTAGGCATCGTCGTCTTGCGCGCCGTGCATGTCTTCGAGGTAGACCAGTTGCGTGCCACGGACTTTACCCAGCAGGCTTTGGTAGTCGCGCAGCGGCATCTTGAGTTCGGCGGCAATTTCGGACTCCAAGGGGCTGCGCCCGAGTTGGTGTTCGAGTTTGCGCAGCACGGCTTCGATGTCTTTTTGGCTTTTGCGCGAGCCGCGTGACATCCAGTCGTTCTCTCTGAGCTCGTCGAGCATGGCCCCGCGAATGCGCTGGGTGGCAAAGGTTTCAAATTGAACGCCTTGGGAGGCTTCAAATCGGGTGAGCGCTTCGGACAAGCCGATGAGGCCAACTTGGATGAGGTCGTCTATTTCCACACTGGCCGGGAGTTTGGCCATCATGTGATGGGCGAGTCGGCGTACCAAGGGTTGGTATTGCTTGATAAGAGCATCGCGATCAAGTTGTCCTTTTGGGTTGTACATCAGAGGTCCTTGATCTGCACGGGGTAACCGTTGGTAGGGGTCCATGAAGTGGCCATGGCGATGGAGTTAGGCGTTTAAATGGTTGCGTGTGTCGGGACGGTTGTTGCCTTGGCTGAACATGAAGCTGAGGTCGGCCACTTTGGGGTCAAAGGGCGATTTGCCGGTGCCAATCATGGAGGTGAGCACCAGTTTGCGCGAGTTCGGGGATTCCCAGTCTTCGGGAATTTGCTGCCCGGTGGTGACGCCGCGCAGGATCAGGCGGTGGCGAATGGCCGCGTCCATGACGGTGCCGAGCTTCACGGCTTCATCGAGCTTGGAGAAGATGACGTGCTGCGGGGTATTGCCTTTGAAGTGGGCCACGGTGTCGTCCAACGTGTCGCCATGGCCGCCCGCGTTGAGCACCAGCATGCGTTTGATGTTGGGCAGGTCGAGCAGGTCCATCATGTCGCGTTTGCGGGGGTCGCGTGGGGCCAGGCCACCGGTGTCTATGAGCACCAAGCGTTTGTTGGACAAGAGGTTGAGCAGCTCTTGCAGCGCGTAGCGGTCGTGGGCGACGTGGGTGACGGTGCCCAAGAGTTTGCCGTGCGAGCGCAGCTGTTCTTGCGCACCGACGCGTTGGGTGTCTAGGGTGATGAGGCCCAGGCTGGAGGCGCCGTATTTTTGGGCGCAGATGCCCGCAATTTTGGCAATGGTGGTGGTTTTGCCTACGCCGGTGGCCCCGATCATGGCAAAGAAGCCACCCTCTTCAGGCAGGGTGCGGGTGTCGAGTTGCAGGTTGCGCTCGAGCACGTTCATGACCATTTGCAGGGCGTTTTGTGCGGTGGTGCCTTCGGGGATGCGCTCGAGAATGGTGCGCGCCAGCATGGGGGAGTAGCCCGCGCGGATGAGTTTGACCATGAGCGTGGATTGGATCGGGTTTTGCCTGGCCATGCCGAGCCAGTTCAGGGTGTTGAAGCGGTCTTCAATCATGTCCTTCATGGCGCTGAGTTCTTGGGCTAGGTCAAAGTTGGCAATGCTCGGTGCGCTGGTTTTGGGCGCAGCGCTGTTGGCCGATGGCCGGGTTTGGATGCCAGCGCTGAGGTTGGCCCGTGGGCTGCCGGTTTGCCCAGACAAGGGCGTAGAAAATGGTGTGGAAAGCGGTGCGGAATGCGGTGTAGAAGCCGATTTGGTTGTGGCAATGGATTGCACCGCAGAGGAGGGCACTTGGGCGCGCTGGGCGAAGTTGGAGATGCGTTGCTGGGCCTGTTCTGAGGCCGAGGGCATGCGAATTTCGCTGGGGAAGGTGGGGATTTTGATCTCTGGCTCAGAGGCTTCGGTTTTGCGATTGGCCATGCGTTCGCGCACATAGTC
>JBIPME010000139.1:0-5396 GCA_044369275.1 Rhodoferax sp. | reverse complement strand
TCCGTATTTGGTGCTCGGCTGCTTCAGCTTTGCAGCCACAAATCCAGTGGCATGCCCCCAGTGCCAATGAGCAGCGGCTGTGCCTGCGGAAACTGCTGCACAAACGCGGTCAGTCCCGACAGATTGCCCACGTTGTGCCCGCTTTTAACTTCCAGTGCGTGCAGCGTTGGGCCGTCGCGCAGCACGTAGTCCACTTCCTTTTGGCCGTTGTTCCAGTAATGGATGCGTGGGTGGCGGTTGCTGTGCGTCAAGTGCCGGGCCAGCAGCTCGGTGCCCACGGCGCTCTCGGCAAGGCGCCCCATACATCAGGGCGTGCTTGCGCAGCTTGCAGGCCCACGCCTTGCGCGACCCAGTGGCAGCCCATCAGGGCGTTGTTGAACACTTGCAGCTTGGGGCTGGATGCGCGCTGGCGCACCACTTGGCCCATGTATTTGGGCAGGCCGCAGGCCATGCCTGCACCTTCGAGCAGGTCGAGGTAGTGGGCGAGGGTGGTGGTATTGCCCGCATCGTCGAGCTGGCCCAGCATCTTTTGGTAGCTGAGGATCTGACCGCTGTACACGCAGGCCAAGTCAAACACGCGGCGCAGCAGAGCAGGCTTTTGCACGGGGGCCATCAGCAACACGTCTTTGCTGATGGTGGTTTCGATCAGTGCATCGCTCACATAAGCGGCCCAGCGAGTTTCATCGTGCACCAAGGGGGCTGCGCCGGGGTAGCCGCCATAAAAGATGAATTGCTCCAGGCTAAAGCCAAAAGCATCTCGCATTTCGGCGAAGCGCCAGTGGCCCAAGCGGGTGACCTCAAACCGCCCAGCCATGCTTTCGCTCAAGCCACGTGCGATCAGCAACGGCGCAGAGCCGAGGATGACCACGCGCACATCGCGACCCGCAGCGGTGTCTTCGTCCCACAGGCGTTTGACTTCTTCGGTCCAGTTAGATACTTTTTGAATTTCATCTAGCACCAGCACGCAGTTGCCCGCTTGGGCGGCCAGCCCACGGGCCACCTGCCATTGGGTGCCCAACCAGACTTGGCCTTGCAGACCGGGGCCATCGGCACTGGCGCTGTGCTGCGCTTTGGGGCTGGTGCTTGGGTTGTCCTGGGCGTCACGCTGCAAGCGCTCCAGCGCCTGGCGCACCAGTGTAGTTTTGCCCACTTGGCGTGGACCAGCCACCACTTGTAAAAAACGGCGTGGTTCTTTAAGCCGGGCAACCAGAGGGGCAAGTGCTTCGCGTTCGATGGTCATTTTTAATTTGCTCAGTGCGTTGAGTAATTTAACTCATTTTATTGAGTAAATTAAAAAATGACAAAATCACACCGCTCGAATTTTGCTGCGATGGGCTGTGCGAATCGCCCAAACGCGTCGAAGGCCCTGGCCTACATCCACAGCAACCGCAAGTCGCTGACGCACGAGCTCCCCAACACTGCTATTGCGGGGCGTGACTATCAAATCAGTTGGGTCGTTTCCAAGTGCAGGGCTATGTACTTTTCTGCACAGTCAAACCGATGGGCGAATTTCAGAATCTGGATAGGCACAAACCACGGCAGCAGCCATGGTGCTTATCTTGAAGGAAATTTTCTTATGCTTTACACCATTGCCGTAGTTTTAGTGATTCTTTGGTTGTTGGGGGTTACCACTTCATACACCATGGGCGGCGTGATCCATATTTTGTTGGTGATTGCTTTGATTTCTGTTTTGCTTCGCGTGATTCGCGGGGGCTAGTAGCGCGGCAAGACAGCTGCTCAGGCCCCAGGAGCGCCAACGAACGCCAACGAACAACTGCGTGGCACTATTGCGCAGCCTGTAAGCCGTTGGCAAAGTGGGCGGTCATGCGTGCAGCTGCGAGTGCTGGGTCTTGTTGTAGCAGGGCTTGTACGATTTCGCGGTGCTCGGTGAGGGACTGCGCAATGCGCCCGCTCTTGAAAAGCGAGTGGTGTCGGTTGAGTTTCATCACTTTGCGCAAATCTGCCACCATTTGGGTGCGCCAGCGGTTGCCTGCTATATCGAGCAGCAGGTGGTGAAAATTTTCGTTAATTTCGAAGAATTTATCGTGATCTTCGGTGGCTTTTTCTAAATCTTCTTGTAGGGCCTGAATTTGGGCCAGTTGGGCCGCATCTGCCTGGCTTGCGACGGCCCGCGCAGCATCAGACTCCAGCAGCGCGAGCAGGTGGTACACATCGCGCAGGTCTTTTTCGGATACTTCCGTCACGTACGCGCCACGGCGCACCTTCATGGTCACCAGACCTTCAGCCGCCAATACCTTGAGCGCTTCGCGCAGTGGGGTGCGGCTGATGCCGTATTGCTCGGCCAAATGCATTTCATCAATCCAACTGCCGGGCTCCAATTCACGCGCAAAAATGCGCTGTCGCAGTAGTTCGGCGACTTCTTCGTACAGTGCGCGGGGGGCAAGGGCTAGGTTGGACATTGGTGTGTGTTTGCGGGGTTGTTGATGCTGGCTTGGGGTTGGTTTGGAGTTGGCTTGGCTCTGGCTTGGGTTAGGTATTGTATTTTGAATTTATAATTATGAATGATATGATGCCATCCAGCCAACCGAATCCAAGCCGAATTTAAGCTATGAGCCAAAAACCAACCGAATTCCAGTCTGCTGATTTGCCCGCGTGGGTTAAGGCTGCGGCCAAATCCGCCCCGGGCGGTGATGTCAATGCCTTGAACTGGAACACGCCTGATGGCATCGTCGTCAAGCCGCTCTACACCGCCGCAGACACGGCCAATCTGCCTTACGCCAACACGCTGCCCGGCTTTGAGCCTTATTTGCGCGGCCCGCAGGCCACCATGTACGCGGTGCGCCCCTGGACGATTCGCCAGTACGCGGGGTTTTCCACCGCCGAAGAGTCCAACGCCTTTTACCGCAAGGCCTTGGCCGCAGGCGGGCAGGGCGTGTCGGTCGCGTTCGATTTGGCCACGCACCGTGGTTACGACTCTGACCACCCCCGCGTCGAGGGCGATGTGGGCAAGGCTGGGGTGGCGATTGATTCGGTCGAGGACATGAAGATTTTGTTCAACGAGATTCCGCTGGACAAGGTTAGCGTCTCTATGACCATGAACGGCGCGGTGCTGCCCGTGTTGGCAGGCTACGTGGTGGCCGCCGAAGAGCAGGGCGTGCGCCAAGACAAATTGAGCGGAACGATTCAGAACGACATTCTGAAAGAGTTCATGGTGCGCAACACCTACATCTACCCGCCCGAGCCGTCGATGCGCATCATTGGCGACATCATCGAGTACACGGCCAAGAACATGCCCAAGTTCAACTCGATCAGCATCAGCGGCTACCACATGCAAGAAGCCGGGGCCAACCAGGCGCTGGAGATGGCGTTCACGCTGGCCGACGGCAAGGAATACGTGAAGACCGCCATTGCCAAGGGCATGGACGTGGACGATTTCGCGGGCCGCCTGTCCTTCTTCTGGGCGGTGGGTATGAACTTTTACCTAGAAATCGCCAAGATGCGCGCAGCCCGCTTGCTGTGGTGCCGCATCATGAAGGGCTTTGACGCCAAAACCCCCAAGAGCCTCATGCTGCGCACGCACAGCCAGACCTCGGGCTGGTCGCTCACCGAGCAAGACCCCTACAACAACGTGGTGCGCACCACCATCGAAGCCATGGCTGCTGTGTTTGGCGGCACCCAATCGCTGCACACCAACTCGCTGGACGAAGCCATTGCCTTACCCACCGAATTCAGCTCGCGCATCGCCCGCAATACGCAGCTGATCATTCAGGAAGAAACCCACATCACCAACGTGATCGACCCCTGGGCCGGTTCCTACATGATGGAGAGCCTGACCCAAGAAATGGCCGACAAGGCTTGGGCCATCATCGAAGAAGTCGAAGCCATGGGCGGCATGACCAAAGCCGTGGACAGCGGCTGGGCCAAGCTCAAGATCGAAGCCGCCGCTGCCGAAAAGCAGGCCCGCATCGATTCGGGCAAAGACGTTATCGTCGGCGTCAACAAGTACAAACTGGCCAAAGAAGACCCAGTGGACAGCCTGTCGATCGACAACGTGCGTGTGCGCGACGGTCAGATCGAACGCCTCAAAGCCATCCGCGCCAGCCGCGACAGCGCCAAGGTGCAAGCCGCCTTGGATGCCTTGACCGCAGCCGCCGAATCCGGCCAGGGCAACCTGCTCGACCTGTCCATCCAAGCCATGCGCCTGCGCGCCACCGTGGGTGAAGTGTCCGACGCGCTAGAAAAAGTCTATGGCCGCCACCGCGCCGACACCCAAAAGGTGACCGGTGTCTACGCTGCTGCTTACGACTCCGCCGAAGGCTGGGAACAACTGCAAAAAGAAATAGCCGCTTTTGCCGATCAGCAAGGCCGCCGCCCCCGCGTGATGATCGCCAAGCTGGGCCAAGACGGCCACGACCGGGGTGCCAAAGTGGTGGCCACCGCTTACGCTGACCTGGGCTTTGACGTGGACATGGGCCCGCTGTTCCAAACGCCCGAAGAGTGCGCCCGCCAAGCCATTGAAAACGACGTGCACGCAGTGGGCGTGTCCACACTCGCCGCTGGCCACAAAACCTTGGTGCCCGCCATCATTGCCGCGCTCAAGCAGCAAGGCGCAGACGACATCATCGTGTTCGTGGGCGGTGTGATCCCCCGCCAAGACTACGAGATGCTGTACGACGCAGGCGTCAAAGGCATCTACGGCCCCGGCACGCCGATTCCGGCCAGTGCCAAGGATGTGTTGGAGCAGATCAAGAAGGCTTTGGTTTGAATGTCTGTGATACAGTAATACGGTATCGCAAGCATTTTCAAGGAGTCTGCTATGGCTGTATCCGTTCGACTGGAACCACTGCTCGAAAAAGAGCTGGAGTTGACCGCCAAACGCATGGGCGTGACCAAGTCGCAGTTCATCGTTTCTGCGCTGGAGCGGGCACTGGGGCGCAAGAACCCCTACGACCTGCTGCTTAAGGTGCAAGCTGAGGTGCGAGAGTCTTTGCCAGAAGGCGGCGAATACCTTTCGCCAACCAAGGTGGCCATTCGGTCCAAGCTCAAAGCCAAACGGGATGCCAACCAAGCCGATTGGTTGGCTTTCCAAGAGGCCAAAAAACACGGTCAAACGTGGACGGCACCCGATTCGGAAACGGACGCGCCGTGAATTTGGCCCTGATCGACACCGGCCCCATGGTGGCGCTGTTTGACGCCAGTGATGTGGCGCACCTGCACTACACCAGCTTGTTGGCCGACAACTGGCGATTGAGCACCACATGGCCGTGCGTGGTGGAGGTGTGTCATTTTTTAGGTGCCAATGCGGTCCAGCGATTCTTGCGCTGGGTGTCCGAAGGGGGCGTCATCGTTTACCCTTTTGACGTGTCCAACCTGCCCGATCTGGCCGAGTTAATGGCACGCTACACCGCGCCGCCACGCGCCGATATGGATTTGGC
>JBIPME010000173.1:0-4846 GCA_044369275.1 Rhodoferax sp. | reverse complement strand
GACACCCTGGCCTACCTGTGCACCAGCCCCTACGACGTGCGCCTAGCGCAAGAGCGCTTCCCGAAAATCCACTTCCACCCCTTGCGCGAGCATGCGGGCCTGGCGCTGCAAAGCGCTGCGTAAACCCGTGGCCAGCGCCCCAGCACCTGTAACGCAAGCCACCCCCCTGCGGCCACTGGCGCAATGGCCACTGGCCGAGCGCCAGCAGGTGCGTGGCATCTTTACCGACATTGATGACACCCTCACCACCCACGGCAGCATCACCCCCGACGCCCTGGGCGCACTGGCGGCGCTGCAACAAGCGGGGGTCTGCGTCATCGCCATCACCGGCCGCCCCATAGGCTGGTGCGCCGCCTTCATGCAAGGCAACCCCCCCACCGGCCAAGCCCCGTGGCCGGTGGACGCCATGGTGGCGGAAAACGGCGCACTGGCCTGGGTGCGCACGCCCTTGGCCAGCAGCGCATCCAACCGCAGCCTGCGCAAAATCTACCAACAAGACGCCGCCACCCGCCAACACAACCATGCCCGCATGCAAGCCGTGGCGGCCCAAGTGCAAGCCCAAGTACCGCAGGCGCAGCGCACCCAAGACAACGGCGGGCGCGAAACCGACTTGGCCTTTGACTACAACGAATTTGCCCAACTCAGCCCCGAAGACGTCAACCAGGTACTGGCCATTTTGCACAGCGCGGGCATGCACACCAGCGTCAGCAGCATCCATGTGCACGGCTGCTTTGGCGAATTCGACAAATGGCAGGGCGCTTGCTGGATCGTGCGCCAACTCCTAGGGCGCGAACTCGCCCAAGAGCTCGCCCACTGGGTCTGCGTGGGCGACTCTGGCAACGACCAGGCCATGTTCGCGCACTTTCGCCACAGCGTGGGCGTGGCCAACCTGCGCCGCTACGCCGCCCAACTGCGCCACCTGCCACACTACATCTGCCAGGCAGAACGCGGGGCTGGCTTTGCCGAACTGGCACAGGCGATTTTGCAAGCGCACCCAACGCACAACGCCCCCACCCGCCACCCTGCCCCTGCACCCGACAGGGCCTGCGACACGGTAGCCCAAGGCACGCCCTAGCCCCTGCACCTAGCAATGCATCCACCCATGCATCTGCCCATGCATCCACCAATGCGTCTGTCCCTACACCCACCCATGCATTTACCAACCCACCGCCCCATACAGCCACTTGCGCATCCATGCGTCTGCGCCCCACAAGGCACCAGACAAGGCCCTCCACCATGGCCCCAGTAAACACGCGACTAGGGCTTTGGGCCATTTTTGCGGCCACGCTGTTCCAGCTCGCGGGCATCTTTATGCTCTCGCCCCTGTTGCTGCTCATGCTCAAACGCGCTGGCGTCTCCAGCAGCATTGCGGGCCTGTACGCCGCCACCTCATGGCTGGGCATCTTGCTCATCACGCCCTTTGCCGCACGCCTGACGCAGCACTGGGGGCGACGGCGCAGCTGGCTGCTCTCTAGCCTCTTGCCGCTGGTGTGCGCCCTGGGGTTTTACACCAGCCAAAGCCTGCCCCTGTGGTTTGTGCTGGAACTGCTCGCAGGCATGGCCGGGGGCATGCGCTGGGTGCTCGCCGAAGCCTACGTGGCCGAACTCGCGCCACCCGCACAGCGCGGCCGCTACATCGGCATGTACGCCACCACCGTAGGCCTGACCTTTGTCATCGGCCCCACACTGCTGGCCTGGGTCGGCGACCAAGGCCCCCACGCCCTGCACATCGTCATGGCCTTGCTGCTCCTAGGCTGGGTCTGCGGCAGCGCCATTCCCCACTTGGACGCGCAGCCCAGTGCAACTGCTTCGGCTACTGAGGTTACTGCGACCACTTCGGCTGCTTCGGCTGCTTCGACCACTTCTGCGGCTGCGGCCACCAATGCAACAACTGCGGCGGCTGTCCCCAGTACAGCCACGGCGGCCACCGCCACCGCCAACACGATCACCCCGAACCACACAGACACCCCACCTGCGCTGCGGGGTGCCAGCCCCGCCCACGCTGGCGAAGCCTCCGTCGGCTGGCAGGGCTTGCTGCACGCCATGCGCGCCCACCCGGCCATTCTGTTGGTGGGGCTGTTGGGAGGGATTTTTGAACTCGGCCTGTCCTCCATCTTGCCGCTGTACGGCCTTGCGCTAGATCTGCCTAGCAACACCGCCACCTTGCTGGTGGCCATCAGCGGCCTGGGCGGCACCCTGTTTGCCATTCCCGCAGGCATGCTGGCCGACCGCTTCCACTCCCCCGCGCAAGGCCGACGCCGCATGATGCATGCCTTGGTAAGCGTCTTGCTGCTCTCGGCGGTGGCCAGCGCCTGGGTGCCTTCCAGCCTGCCCTACTTGGGCAGCATCGTCTGCATTTGGGGCGGTGCGGGCGGCGCCCTCTACACCCTGGCCATGACCGACATCGGCGCACGCGAACAAGGCACCCGCTTGGTCAACAGCACCGCCGTTTTGGTGCTCACCTACACCAGCGGCGGCATGCTCGCCAGCGGCCTGTCCGGCTGGCTCATCGACCTCTCCCCCACCCGCCTCTTCCCCTTGGTGCTGATCAGCGTGGCGGCGCTTGGGTGGGTGGGTTTGCGCAGGTTGCGGTAGGCACGGCAGAGGCATTCTTGCTGCAGGCCAATGCACCCCAAGCATTGGATGCGCTGCTGGACGAACTCACGGACACCGTCATTCCAAACCTTGAACGCTTTCCCGGCATGGGCCGGTTGTTTTTTGAGCGCCCAACCCGCTCGGTAGAGGCGCGCAATGGCATTGAGGGGCTCCAACGCAAGCGCAAGGCCATTTCTAAAGAGGACGAGGTACGCGAATACCTGATGTCGCATTACCTGCTGCTGTCCGCACGTTTTGACACCACCATCTACCTGCTGTCAATCCGGCACCACCGGCAGCTTTCGTTTGATTTTCAGTCCCAGTGGGGACGCTAGCAGGGGTTACGCCACAAGCTTATTCGCTGAACGTGCGTCAACGTGCGTCAAACAGGTTGGTTGGTTGGCGTGCAAAGTGACGCAATCCCTTATCGCGTCACTTTATTTGTCGCAATACTTCTTGCGCGTCAATTAAAGTGACGCGATACTGCAATTCCCGCACTGGAAGACTGAAATCATGCCGAGAGTCACCCCCCAAACCGAACTTGACCGACTGGTAGCGCACATCGCTGAACACCAGGATGGCATTGGAATAGATGCCATTGCGCAGCGACTGGAAAACCGCCTGTTGCGCCGTACATTGCAACGTCGGTTGGCATTGCTGGTTGCGCAGGGCCGTATTCAGATGTTGGGCGAGGCACGCTCTGTACGCTACGTCCGTGCGCCGCCGATGGTCCAAAGCGTGTTGGCAGCCGAGAAAGAGGCGGGCTACACGGTGCGCGCTGTGGGTGAGGTCTATGTGCCGACTTCACCAGAAGGCGCAGAGGTCAAAATTTTCGTGCGCCAGCCGCGCGCGCTGCGCACGCCAGTGGGTTACAAGCTGGAGTTCCTGGAGCAATACCACCCCAACCATACCGCTTACCTGTCGCCAGGTTTGAGGGATCAGCTGCACGCACTGGGCCGCTCCCCGGCCGACCAGACACCCGCTGGCACTTTCGCCCGCGACATTCTCAATCGTTTGCTGATCGACCTGTCTTGGGCATCGTCCCAACTGGAAGGCAATACCTACAGCCGCTTGGACACCGAGCGTCTGATCGAGTTTGGCCAAGCCGCCGAGGGCAAAGGCGCGCTGGAAACCCAGATGATCCTGAACCACAAGCAGGCCATTGAATACCTGGTGCTCGATCCTGCAAACGCCCAGCTGACGCCGGACACCCTCATTGCGCTGCACGCCTTCTTGTCAGACGGCTTGATGGCCGATCCCGCAGCGGTGGGGCGCATTCGCCGCCGCGCCGTCGAAATTGGTGGCAGTGTGTATCTGCCCGTGGCGTTGCCGCAGCGATTGGAGGAGCTGTTTGGCATCGTCGTCCAGATGGCCGCAGAAATTCAGGACCCATTCGAACAAGCGTTTTTTCTGATGGTGCATTTGCCTTATCTACAGCCTTTTGAGGATGTGAACAAGCGTGTATCCCGACTGGCTGCCAACATTCCGTTCATTCGCCATAACCTGTGCCCGCTTTCATTCATCGACGTTCCGCAACAGGCCTATGTAGATGCCATGATCGGCGTCTACGAACTCAACCGCGTCGAACTCTTGCGTGACGTTTTTGTGTGGGCCTACGAGCGGTCTTGCCAGCAGTATGTAGCGGTTCAGCAAAACCTCGTACCCCCAGACATTTTCCGACTGCGCTATCGCCAAGCCTTGACCGAAGTTGTCGCCGCCATCGTCAAAAACGATGCGCCAGCGCGTCGGGAGGTTGTCAGTGCCAAGATGCCGAACACTGTGGCAGAGCCAGACAGAGCGCATTTCATTCAATTGGTTCTAGAAGAGTTTGCGGCTCTGCATCCCGGTAATGCTGTGCGTTTTGGAATCAGGCCGTTAGAACTGGCCGCATGGTCGCAAAAGCATGGGTTGAGAACAACAAGGTAAAAAAAGCGTCCGCCTTCTTTGCACCAGAACCGCATAAGGTTCAACGCGGGCCTTGGTCAAGCTGTTGAAGGTGCGGGAGCGGCATCCCGATTTGCCCAACGACGTAAGCGCGGCGTCAACAGCGCTTTAAAAATCAAGTACCGTGACCAAAACAATGGTCACTACCAAAAAAATACCGCCCACCTTGTAAGCCCAATGCAGCGGTTTCGCGGGGGCAAAGTCTTCGGCCAAGCCAGTGAAATGTATTTTGCAATGGGGGCAGCGTTTGGCACGCGCTGCAATCGGCTGCTTGCACCGCACGCAAGGCACTTCACCGGGGCCGCAG
>JBIPME010000138.1:0-5434 GCA_044369275.1 Rhodoferax sp. | reverse complement strand
TTTCAAAGCCATTCAACGGCACCTCTAGGGCGCTGTACTGCATTGCTTGCCCAGATGCCTGCGCAAAAAGACGGTGAATGAAAGGTGATTTGCTATGGGCAATAGGGTTGCCTAGCACGGCATAACTATCCATCAAAACATCAGACGAAAAATTGGCTTGCATACTTAAAACGACATTCAAAACAACATTCAAAACGACAACCTCCGCACCCCTGCCTGAAATAAAAGCCCAGATGGGGAATTATTTTCCAGATGCAGGGGCCATTTGCTTGCAAGGTGCCCCCTAACCTTCATGCAAGCAAGACCTGTGCCCCGTTGCATGAAACTTCTTTCACGTTAAAACGAACTCCTCAAACTAGTGGGCACCACCCAAATAGGCGGCTTTCACCGCCGGGTCAGTCTTGAGTTGTTCAGCCTCACCATGCACTGAAATCCTACCGTTTTCCAACACATAGCCATAATCCGCCACGTTCAAAGCTGCAGCAGCAAATTGCTCAACCAAGAGCATGGTAACGCCCTGGGCCTTGAGGTTTTGAATAATGCGAAACACCTCTTCAACCAAAATAGGGGCCAAGCCCATAGAGGGCTCATCAAGCAATACGACTTCCGGATTCAACATGACAGCGCGCGCCATTGCCAGCATTTGCTGCTCACCACCCGACAGCGTTCCTGCAAGCTGATTGCGGCGCTCTTGCAAGCGTGGAAACAAATCCAAAGCACGCTTCAAATCGCCGGGAATATCCCCTTTGGCACGGCTCCCCGTTAAACGCGGGTAGGCACCTAATAACAAATTATCAGTCACGGTCATGGTGGCAAACACGCGCCTGCCTTCGGGTGAGTGCGCTAAACCACGCTTGGCAATGGCATACGACTCCATTGCATCAATACGCTCGCCATTCAAATGTATTTCACCTGCAGTTGGCCTAATCATGCCGCTAATAGCGCGCATCGTCGTGGTTTTACCTGCGCCATTGGAGCCAATTAAAGTCACCACTTTGCCCTTGGGCACATGCAATGAAATGCCGTGTAGCACATGAACTTTGCCGTAACCGGCCTCTAAATTTTGAATCGATAACATCTCAAATACTCCCGCTACGGTTTAAGTGGCCGTGCCGCCAAGGTAAGCTTCAATCACTTTTTCATTCGCCTGTACTTCGGCAGGCAAACCCTCTGCGATTTTTTGGCCAAAATCGAGTACGGAAACAGTGTCACAAATCGCCATCACCACGTCCATGTGGTGCTCAATCAAAATGACGGTGATGCCATGGTCACGAATTTTTCGAATAATGGCCATCAACTCTTTAATATCGGGTGCAGTTAAACCCGCCGCTGGCTCATCAAGCAAAAGAAGCTGGGGATCCAACGCCAAGGCACGGGCAATTTCTAGCAGCCGTTGCTTGCCGTAAGGCAGAT
Source organism: Rhodoferax sp. (assembly GCA_044369275.1). GTDB lineage: Bacteria > Pseudomonadota > Gammaproteobacteria > Burkholderiales > Burkholderiaceae_C > Allorhodoferax. The sequence goes on along the minus strand of JBIPME010000138.1, from coordinate 4,021 downwards.
TGCGTGCCTGTTCTTGTGCCAAATCCCCTAGCCCCACAAAATCCAATAACGCCAAGCCACGTTGGGTCGCCGCAGAATCCTCCTTCAGATAACGTGGTGTGTGCATTGTGACATCCACAAAATTACTCTGAAACGTATGGTGCAAGCCCACCAAAACATTTTGCAAGGCTGACATTTCTCCAAACAACTGCACATTTTGGAAGGTGCGCGCAATACCCGACAAAGCAATATCGGAAGAAGTCCGCCCCACCAAAGAGCGTCCACGGAACGTAATTGCACCTGCGGTGGGCACATAAATACCGGTGAGCACATTCATCATCGTACTCTTACCCGAACCATTAGGCCCAATTAAACCGTGGATAGTGCCGCGCTTAATGCATAAATCAACATCGTTAATGGCTTTCAAACCACCAAACTGCATCAGTACGGAGCTCGCAACCAAAAGATCATCTTGGCCCGACTGGGCCGCACGAATAATGGGATCAGCCCCAGAGCCAGCCGGTCGATCGGCAGCCTGAATTGAGGCCACAGATTTCGCGCTACGCAGCGACCACAAACTGCGCAGAAAACCTACGATTCCATCTTGCAAGTAGTAGACGACAAATAAAATCATCAATCCAAAAATCGACAAACGCCAGTCCGTAATATTGTCCAACCAATAGGAAAATGCGGCCAAAGCGATAGTGCCCACTACCGGAACCACAACAGCTTGAAGACGGGTCAACTTCAGCCACAGCGCCACCACAGAGCCCAACGCAATTAATGTTGCAAGCGAAGTGGAAACAATGCGAAACATGACCAAATCGTCCAGCAACTTAGGTAACAACACAATGATGGCGGCCCCAAGCAAAGCACCAACGCGAGTTTTACGCCCCCCCATAATGATGGCCAACAAAAACATCACGGTAAGTTCATTGTTATAGGTATTAGGGGAAATGTATTGCTCCGAATAGGCATACAAGCATCCCGCCAAACCTGCAAAGCCTGCACTAACCACGAAGGCATACACCTTATAGCGGTACACGGACACCCCCATGCAATCCGATGCTACGGGGCTACCTCGCAAAGCCTCAAAGGCGCGCCCAAGTTGCGAGCGCAAAATACGGTCCACCAGCAGCATAGAAATCGCCGTCATGGCACACACCAACCAATAAAACGACTGCTCATTGAATTTGTACCCGAACACCGTGGGCTTGGGAATCTTCAAACCCATGGGCCCCTCGGTGAGAAAGCTCATTTCATTAATCAGAATTTGAATAATTGTGCCAAATGCCAAAGTCACCATGGCCAAATAGGGCCCTGAAACGCGCAATGCGGGCAATGCCAATACCGCACCAAAAACCGCGGTCACTGCAATACTGGCGGGAATAATAATCCACAAAGGTGCGGATAATTTTAAAAACAATACCCCAGCGGTATACGCCCCAATACCAAATAACCCCGCATGCCCCAAAGAGACTTGACCGGTATAACCCACCACAATATCTAGGCCAAATAACAAAATAGCGTAGATCATTATGGTCTCGACCAAATGGATGTAATACGGGTTGTGGGTAAATAGTGGGACCAAAGCCAAAAGTACAAAACCCAACATTGCCAACATGAAAGATTTACGCTGCATGCTCATACCTTCTTAATTGCAGATTTACCAAACAACCCTGCTGGCTTAACTGCCAAGACCAAGAGCAACAGCACCAAACCCGGAACGTCCTTGTACCCCGTTGAGAGATAAAACCCCGTGGTAGTTTCCGCAATTCCTAAAAGAATTCCGCCAACAATAATGCCTAACCCACTGGTTAACCCCCCGATAATCGCCACGGCAAAAGCTTTGAGACCTAAAACTGCACCCATTGTCGCGCCAGTGAGTGTCAAAGGTGCAATCAACATACCCGCAAAAGCGGCCGTCATCGACGACAAAGCGTAAGAAAAAGTAATGACCAGGCCCGTATTAATACCCATTAACTTGGCTGCGTCACGATCATTAAAAGTGGCCACCACGGCTTTGCCGTAAATCGTTTTGCGATTAAAAAACTCCACGGCCAGCATCATGAGCAACGCGCCCGCAATCACCAAAAGTTCCATAGGCAATACATTGGCACCAAGCACCTTGATCGGCGCCTCGGGCAAAGGTGATGGGAACTTCAAATCATCACGGCCCCAAATATTTTCAGCCACGTTTTTGAAAATAATACCCAATGCAATGGTGGACATAATCCAACCGAATTCACTCTTAATTTTAATAGCGGGTCGCACGCCAATGCGCTCAACTACGGCACCCTGAAAAATACCAAAAAGACCCACCAAAGGAATCGCCAACCAAAAATTAATCCCACAATACTCAACCAAGGTCAACGCCACCAAAGCACCAAGCATTAAGGCTTCGCCTTGGCCGAAATTCAACGTATCCGAAGTAGCGAAAGTTAACTGGTAACCAAATGCGATCACCGCATAAATCATGCCCAGCGCCAAACCGCTGTAAATCAATTGCAGCAATATTTCCATAAAGTCACCTTGACATTAAATAATAAAATTTCAACCAAAGAAAATTCCAAAAAAAAGCACCGAAACCAGCAGCAATTGCAGCAGATTCGGTGCCCATATGCTTTGCTATTTTCAATAATTATTTTTTCACAGGTGCTGCTTGCTTGGCTGCTGGCTTAGCCACTTTGGTACGAATGTCCGAACCTTTTTTACGATCTTCTTCATAGGCATACACCACACGTGCACCCTTGACCTCACCAAACACGGGAATGTTGGCCGTAATAGCCTCATGGTCGTCACGTGTGAAAGGCTTGTCATACGTGGTCACAACCCCTTCTACCTTGGTTTGCAAATTTTCCAAAGCCTCACGAATTTTCACACCATCCACAACACCCGCCTGTTTAATCGCAGCGGCCAACAGGTACACAGAGTCATAACCTTGGGCAGCCGATACGGGGGAATCAATGCGGTTATTTTTAGGCTTGAAAGTTTTCAAATAATTGTCAATGAACGCCTTGCGCTTAACCGTATTAGGCTCTTGGATAAACGTTTGCGGCATCCGTGCGCCCTCGCCTCCTGGGCCCGCATTGTCAATAAAGTTCGCCATAGACAAAGTCCAGCTTCCAACCATGGGAACCTTCCATCCCAACTTGGTCATACCATTCGCAATTTGCGCCAACTCAGGGCCAATTGCATACGTCAAAATCACCTCAGCACCCGCTTCCTTGGCTTTGAGCAACTGCGCCGTCATGTCCACATCTTTAATGTTGAACTTTTCAACCGCCACAGCCTTGACACCTTTAGCTGCCAGTGCCTTCTCCAAGTCATCACGGCCCAGTTGTCCGTAATTGGTAGAGTCCGCCAAAATCGCAATTTTTTTATACCCACGCCGCACCACCGCCTCTTCGACAATCATGGGCGCCTGAATACTGTCATGTGCTGCGTTGCGGAAAATGTAATTGTCTGGAAACTCTGGCGCTTTGAACTGCTGCGTCAATACCGAACCTGTTGCCACATTGTTCAACACTGGGATTTTCGCTTCTTGGTAAAAACGTTGCGAAGCCAAAGCCACACCCGTGTTGATGTAGCCTACAGTAGCAGCCACCTGCTCCTTGTTAATCAGCTCTTGGGCAATCTGCACGCCACGCTCATTTTTAGCCTCATCGTCACGTTCAATCAACTGAAGCTGGCGGCCCAACACCCCTCCCGCCTTGTTAATCTCTGCAGTGGCCAAACGCACACCATCGCGCATGCTCACACCCATGGACGAAGAGCCGCCCGTGTAAGGCCCCGATACGCCAATTTTGATGGTATCGGCCGAAAATGCCCAACTTGCGCTCAGCAAAAGCGACGCCACAACAGTCAATTTCAAAGTGTGAACCATACAGTCTCCTAAAACATATATATTCAAAAAAGTTGCATAAGCGGTAGAAATCCCTGCAACCCAAAACCTAGTATCGCAGCTTTACGGCCTCTGGCTCCTACTGAAAAACCCCTACATTCGTCGCTCGACTGCATCGTGCATTGACTGAAAAAACGC
>JBIPME010000137.1:0-5441 GCA_044369275.1 Rhodoferax sp. | reverse complement strand
TATTTAAACCAAATATTTAAAGCAAATATTTAAAGCAAATATTTAAAGCAAATATTTAAAGCAAGTATTTAAAGCAAGTATTTAAAGCAAGTATTTAAAAAATATTTAAACCAAGGAGTGATGCAGATGTTTAACAAAGCACTTGCTGGGTTGAAGAAAATCGGCAAATCGCTACAGGGGCCAGAAGCGCTTGCCCCCGACAGTGATGTGGCGGTGCCCGCCGCAGCCCCGGCAAGCCGCGTCACCAGTGGCGCGCCAGGCAATGTTGCGCCTTGCTGCAGCCCCGAAAACATGGCAGCGGCAGATTCGGCAGTGCAACGCTCCACCTCCAATGCGGTGGCCAATGCAACCGCTAATGCAACAGCCCATGCCCTTTGGGTGGCGCTGGGCGGCCAAGCCAATGTGCGCGCATTCAAAACCGTGGCCTGTACCCGGCTGCGGGTGGAGTTGCTGGATGCGGCCCAATTTAACCCGCAGCAGGCCCAGCAGGCCGGTGTGTTGGCCGTGGCCCATGTCGCGGGCCAAGTCATCCATTTGATTGTGGGGCTTAATGCGGCGCAGCTAGAAGTGGATTTGCGCGCAGCGTGCGTGATGGAGCGTTAGAACAAAGGTCGGTGGAGCAAGGGTCGGTGGAGCAAAGGTCCGTGGTTGCAAATCTATTTTTTTAAATAGCTACAAAGGGGAACTATCTTGAGCATTCTTGGTTATCTTCAAAAAATTGGCCGGGCCCTGATGGTGCCTGTGGCGACTCTGCCAGCGGCAGCCATCATGATGGGCATAGGGTATTGGATGGACCCCAATGGCTGGGGCTCGGGCAATGCCATGGCGGCCTTCTTAATCAAAGCGGGGGGGGCCATTATTGACAACATGTCGATCTTGTTCGCCGTCGGTGTGGCCTATGGCATGTCCAAAGACAAAGATGGGGCCGCCGCTTTGGCTGGGCTGGTGGGCTACTACGTGCTGACCACGCTGCTGTCACCTGCGGCTGTGGCCCAAATACAGGGCCTGCCGTTAGAGAAAGTCCCTCAAGCTTTTGCCAAAATCAACAACCAGTTTGTGGGTATTTTGACGGGGGTGATTGCGGCTGAGCTTTACAACCGCTACAGCCAAGTAGAGCTTAACCGAGCGTTGGCGTTTTTCAGTGGTCGGCGCTTGGTGCCCATCTTGACCTCGTTTGCCATGATTCTGGTGGCGTTTGTGCTCATGTTCGTGTGGCCCTTTATCTACAACGGATTGGTGAATTTTGGCCTGAGCATCAAAGACATGGGGCCTGTGGGCGCAGGCATTTACGCCCTGTTCAACCGGTTGTTGATTCCGGTGGGTTTGCACCACGCGTTGAACTCGGTTTTCTGGTTTGATGTGGCGGGCATTAACGACATTCCTAACTTCTTAGGTGGCGCTAAATCTTTGGCCGAAGGCAAAGCGGTGCTGGGTGTGACGGGCATGTACCAAGCGGGCTTCTTTCCCATCATGATGTTTGGCCTACCAGGGGCTGCTTTGGCCATTTACCACATGGCCCGGCCTGAAAATAAAGTGCGTGTGGCCTCCATCATGATTGCAGCGGGCTTTGCCTCTTTCTTCACCGGCATTACAGAGCCCTTGGAATTCTCGTTCATGTTTGTCGCCCCCGTGCTGTATGTTCTGCACGCGGTACTCACGGGCATTTCGGTGTACATAGCGGCTTCCATGCACTGGATTGCAGGCTTTGGCTTTAGCGCGGGGTTGGTCGATCTGGTGCTGTCTTCCAAAAATCCGCTGGCAACCAATTTGCCTATGCTGCTGGCGCAGGGCGTGGTTTTCTTTGGCATTTACTACACCGTGTTCCGTTTTGCCATTTCCACATTCAACCTCAAGACAGCAGGGCGCGAAGATGAAGAACCTCTCCATGGCGCAGCCAGCGCAACGGTGCCCGTCCCTGCGCAGGCAACTGCCCCAATGCCCCAGACGGCAGAGCCAGCGCAGTCTGACGCCATGGCTGAATTGGCCAAGGCCTATATCGGTGTTACGGGCGGGGCAGACAATTTGGTGCACATTGATGCCTGCATTACCCGCCTGCGTTTAACCGTGAAGGACTCCGAGTTGGTGAATGCGGCTACTGCCAAGTCCATTGGTGCGAGTGGCGTGATCAAACTCAATAAAGAAAATGTGCAAATCGTGATTGGCCCCAAAGCAGAGTTGATAGCGGATGCAATGCGCAAGCACTTGGGGAGAGCCTGAGCTGACAAAAGACCAACGCGGCGCTACGCTCTTCATCGGCGTGGCGTTGGCGTCAGTTTGGTTGCGCCCTAAGGGTAAGGCCAACGTTGGATACAGGGTGAAGTCGTCTAAGCTCAAAAGGACATGGTATGCATAAAAGTGTGACGGGTTGCATCCTGACCCCGCAGGGTTGGGTGCGCGGTGAAATAGTGTTTGCGCAGCGCATTGATGCGATCGAGGGCTGCCCTGTGGCTGCGCCTGCGGCTGGCGAAACCTTGGTGTTGCCGGGGTTCATTGATTTGCACGTGCACGGCGGGGGCGGTGCCGATGTGATGGATGGCAACGGCGCCATTGACACCATTGCACGCACCCATGTGCGCCATGGCACCACCAGCTTGCTGGCCACCACCATGACAGCGCCGCGCAGCGACATTGAGCGCGCCATGGCCGACATTGGCCGTGCCATGCAACACCCCCAGCCGGGCGCAGCACATATTTTGGGTGTGCACTTGGAAGGGCCATTTATCAGCCCCAACAAACTTGGCGCCCAGCCTGACGTAGCCCGTTTGGGTACCGCAGAAGAGGTGGCGGCTTTGTGCGCGCTGGCCCGTATTCGGGTGCTTACCCTGGCCCCCGAGGTGGAGGGGCACCTCGACTTTATTCGCCACCTCAGCGGCCAAGGCATTGTGTGCCAAATTGGGCACAGCGGCGGCAGCTATGAAGAGGGCGTCCAAGCACTGGACGCGGGCGCACGTGGCTTTACCCACTTGTTCAACGCCATGAGCCCCTTGCACCACCGGGCTCCTGGCATGGTGGGGGCCGCTTTAGCCCATGCGCAATACGCCGAACTCATCCCCGATTTATTGCATGTGCACCCAGGAGCCATACGCGCGGCCCGCCGCTGCATTCCCAAACTGTTTTGTGTGACCGACGCCACCTCCGGCACCGGCATGCCCGACGGCACCTACCACCTCGGCTCCCACACAGTCACCAAGTGCATGGGTGGTGTACGCTTGTCCGATGGCACTTTGGCGGGCAGTGTCTTGACCATGGACCAAGCTTTTCGCAATTTGGTCAGCATTGGCATACCCTTGCGCGATGCTGCACTGCATGTGTCTACCAACCCTGCCGACTATTTGGGCGAACTCGAACGTGGCCGCCTGCAGCAGGGTGCGTATGCTGACGTCCTTGTGATGACGGCGGACCTACAGTTAAGCCATGTTTTTGTCGAAGGAAATACTGTGAGCCTTGGCGTGAATTGATTTCTTTGTCCCAGCTGTTCATTTTTTCAATTTCACCCGCTTGGCTCTTCATACGCATGCATTGGTATGTACATCTTGTACATGTGTTTTGTAGATGCATTTTGTTGAAAATTTGGAGCGTAAGCGATGGAAATCATTATCCAACCCACAGCGCAGGCTGCCACTGAAATTGCCGCACGCAACATTGCGCACTTGCTGCACAGCAAGCCCAATGCGGTGCTGGGCTTGGCCACGGGCAGCACGCCTGTGCAGCTCTACCAAATGCTCATTGGCATGCAGTTGGACTGGAGCCAAGTCACCACCTTCAACCTAGACGAATACGTGGGTTTGCCCCGAGAGCACCCGCAGTCCTACCACAGCTTCATGTGGGCGCATTTTTTCAAACACACCAACATCGCCCCAGACAACATCCACATCCCCAATGGCAATGCACCTGATATTGCCCTGCATTGCCTCGAGTACGAGCAAAAAATTCGGCAAGCCGGTGGCGTGGACATTCAGCTCCTGGGCATAGGCACCGATGGCCACATAGGCTTTAACGAACCCTCTTCGTCGCTGGGTTCGCGCACACGCATCAAAACCCTGACCCAGCAAACCCGGCAAGACAACGCCCGTTTCTTTGGCAGCGAAGCGCAGGTCCCCGGCCACGTCATCACCATGGGCATAGGCACCATCATGGATGCACGGCAAAACCTGCTTTTGGCCTTTGGTACGAAAAAAGCCAACGCCATTGCGCAAGCGGTGGAGGGCCCCATTAACGCAATGAATCCAGCCTCCATGTTGCAGATGCATCCCGTGACCAAGGTTTATTTAGACCCCGAAGCCGCAGCGCAACTCCAGCGCGCCGAGTACTACCGCTGGGTGTTTGCGCACAAGCCAGATTGGCAGCGGCATTGAGGGGCAAATGGCATTTGCTAGCACGCCGATAATGCGCATTGATGGAGGCTTCTATATTTAACTGCTTTGCGCCTTTTGCTTTAAATCATCTGCTATTTTTGCTATAGTGCTTTCAGCAAATTTTGGGGGTTATATGACTTGGAAAGTCGCCGTTCAATCAAGGGTTGTAGGGCGACTTTCTGGTTTTTGTTATCCCTGCGTAGCAAAACAGCATCGCAAGTTAACTTCATAGCATCCAAAATTTTTGCGTAACTGGATCCACCTTGTTGTTTGACGATTGTTGGTGTTACCCAGTGTTTTTTTTTCGCCCACATCAAAGTGGGCATTCCATATTTTTTCATCTCAAAGAAGGAATTTTTCATGAATCTAAAGAAGATCGTTTTTGTCGGTTTGACAGCCCTTTCTGCCAACGCCTATTGCGAAGTAAGCGAAGCTTATTTTCAGGTTATCCAAATGCACGCACAAACCGAAGCATGCACCCAAAAATTCCCTGAAAGCAAGATGTCTGATGCATTTAAAAAATGGCAAGGCAGAAATGAAGCCAAAAATCAGGAAATCCTGAAGGATGTTAATTTTCAGCAAAGAAAAAAAGAAATGGTAACCAACATGGTTAACTCAAAAAGGTTTGTTGCGGAATCTTGTGGCGAATTAAAAAAACTCCTTAACTCCAAGGAAAGTGACGTTAAGTAATTTGGCGGGTTCAATCTGTAAGTCCACGGGGCTGCCTTCGGCAGACCGTTATTTGCAGCTTAGGTGGAAATCTATTTTGCTCGGGTTTGATTATGTGATGCCAGGCACCATACCCTCACATACCATTCCCAGCCTTGACTCGTGAATTTGAAGTTATTCCAAAAGCTATAAATATAATTTATCAAGATCCTCGCTATTCCAAGCCCCGCTTTTTGCTGCTTGCTCCAACATCCCAAGTGTTATTTTTTTCTTCTTCTGATTAATGCAATCTCTTATTTTTTTTGAATGGAATAGGGTAAAAAATCCATACAGAAAACCTTCGATCGCAAAATAACAGCAAGGATCAAAACTTGTCAGGTCAACGCTAAAAGCTTCGGCAAACTCTGCCATGAACCC
>JBIPME010000136.1:0-5457 GCA_044369275.1 Rhodoferax sp. | reverse complement strand
GCGCCGTTGAAGTTGCAAACGTTGAGATTGCAAGCGCTGAGATTGCAAGCGCTGAGATTGCAAGCGCTGAACTGGCAATAGCCAAAAACACAATGCGCAGCCGAAGCAGGCCTTGGCACAAGAAAGTTTTCTCACGGGTAAGGGGCATGGTGGAGGTGGCGTGCTATTGCGTTGGCATCGCAGTGTACCCAAGCCCCTACCCCGCACTTTAGGGCGGTGCGATTGTCCCCAAAAGCTTGCGCACATTGGTGCATACGCGGCCCCATGCAGGTATACGAATGGGCTTTTCCCATAAAAAAACCCGCTTTGCAGCGGGTTTTTTAAATTACATAGCGGGTAGCGTCGATATTTACGCCAAATTTACGCCAAATCGAAGCGGTCTAAGTTCATGACTTTGGTCCATGCTGCAACAAAGTCGTTCACGAATTTTTGCTGTGCGTCGTGGGTGCCATAAACCTCGGCCAGTGCACGCAGTTGCGAGTTAGAACCAAATACCAAGTCAACCACGGTGCCGGTCCATTTCAGGGCGCCGGTGCTGCGATCGTGGCCTTCGAGTACGCCGTCGGTGGCAGACTTTTTCCACTGGGTGCGCATATCGAGCAAGTTGACAAAGAAGTCATTGCTCAAAGTCTCTGGCTTGTGGGTCAACACGCCGTGCTGGCTTTGGCCCACGTTGGCATTCAACACGCGCAAACCACCGAGTAAAACGGTCATTTCTGGCGCACTCAGGGTCAGGAGCTGGGCTTTGTCAAGTAGCAACTCGGCCGCCACGGCTTCTAGGCCTTGGTGCGCGTAATTGCGAAAGCCGTCAGCCACGGGCTCTAGCATGGCAAAGGATTCAACATCGGTTTGCTCTTGCGTGGCATCCATGCGCCCTGGTGCAAAGGGTGCGACAACGTCTTGCCCCGCTCTTTTGGCAGCGGCTTCGACTGCGGCAGTGCCTGCGAGCACGATCAAGTCTGCAAGCGATACTTTCTTGCCACCCATTTGCGCCGCATTGAATGTTTGTTGAATGGCTTCTAACTTGGCCAAGACTTGGGCCAAATCGGCGGGTTGGTTGGCGGCCCAGTCTTTTTGGGGTGCAAGGCGGATGCGGGCACCGTTGGCACCGCCACGTTTGTCACTGCCACGGAAACTCGACGCTGAGGCCCAGGCCGTGCTGACCAGTTGTGCAATCGACAGGCCAGACGCCAGCACTTTGGCTTTCAAATCGGCAATGTCATGCGCATCGATGAGCACATGGTCCACTGCAGGAATGGGGTCTTGCCAAATCAACACTTCTTGCGGCACGAGTTTGCCCAAATAGCGGGCCCGTGGACCCATATCGCGGTGGGTGAGTTTGAACCAAGCGCGGGCAAAAGCGTCGGCAAATTCGGCAGGATTTTGGTGGAAACGGCGCGAAATTTTTTCGTAAGCCGGGTCCATGCGCAGCGACATGTCTGCCGTGGTCATCATGGGGGGGTGTTTTTTGCTGGGGTCGTGGGCATCGACAACCATGTCTTCGGGCTTGACGTTTTGGGCCACCCATTGATGGGCACCTGCGGGGCTCTTAGTGAGCGCCCACTCATAGCCAAACAGCATGTTGAAGTAGCCGTTGTCCCAGGTGGTGGGGTTGGGTTTCCAAGCGCCTTCGATACCGCTGGTGGTGGTGTGTACCCCTTTGCCACTGCCAAAACGGTTGATCCAGCCAAAGCCTTGCTCTTCGATGCCTGCGCCTTCGGGCTCGCGTCCTACCAAAGCGGCGTCACCTGCACCGTGTGCCTTACCGAAAGTATGGCCACCAGCCACCAAAGCCACGGTTTCTTCGTCGTCCATAGCCATGCGGGCAAACGTTTCGCGTACATCGTGGCCTGATGCAACGGGGTCTGGTTTGCCATTGGGGCCTTCGGGATTCACATAAATTAAACCCATTTGGACAGCAGCAAGGGGTGCTTCTAGTTTGCGCTCACCGGTGTAGCGTTCATCGCCCAACCAGGTTTTTTCAGCGCCCCAGTAAATATCTTGCTCGGGCTCCCAGATGTCCACGCGCCCACCTGCAAAGCCAAACGTTTTAAAGCCCATGGACTCTAGCGCCACGTTGCCCGCCAAAATCATTAAATCTGCCCAAGAAAGCTTGCGCCCGTATTTTTGTTTAATTGGCCACAAAAGGCGGCGGGCTTTGTCCAAATTGCCGTTGTCGGGCCAGCTGTTAAGCGGTGCAAAGCGTTGGTTGCCAGTGCCCGCGCCGCCTCGGCCATCCGTGGTGCGGTAAGTGCCCGCAGAGTGCCAAGCCATGCGTACCATCAAGCCGCCGTAGTGCCCCCAGTCCGCAGGCCACCAGTCTTGCGAATCGGTCATCAAAGCATGCAAATCTTTTACTACGGCGTCTAAATCCAAAGTTTTAAACTCTTGGGCATAGTCAAACGCCTCACCCATGGGGTTGGACTCCACACCGTGCTGGTGCAATATGCTGAGTTTCAGTTGGTTAGGCCACCAATCCGTATTGGACGGCGCAGCTGCCGTCGTGTGTTTGCGTGCATCATCAGAGAATGGGCATTTAGCTTCTGTCGACATGGTTAATTCCTATTGGATTGGTAATTGATAGTGCGATTTAGTTTAAATGGCGGGCCGTAAATAACCCAATTGTTTTAGCCAATGAAGTCCATAGCCATGCATTTCAAAGCCTTTTTGCATGGATTTTCAACACGCTGTTTTTCTTTTTTTTCAACCATCCACATGGCATTTACGTGGCTTGACTCGGCGCTAGTCAACGTTACTCGGCGTTAAGCAGCCCGCGCAATGCCCTGTTGCGGTTGTAGAAAAAGCGTATTTTTTATGCAAAAAAGCCGCACAGATTGGCCCTTCGACTGACAGGGCTATGTTACGCAGCAGGGTTTAAACCCTCTGTTTGATAGCCCACATACAACGCATAGCGCACATCGCCCCCTGCCTAGTTTGATGGCGTCTAGGTTGGCCCAATTCCCAATTCCCAATTCCCATTTTCCAATGCTGGGGTTTTATGAGGATTTGTAAAAGTCTGTTGATAACTTTTGGACAAACAGCTAGTTATCCACAGATTAGCCAACGCAGCCAAAGTTGTTCATATTTCCGCTACACCAAAAAAGCGCACTCACGCACACCATAAGGTCCATTGCAACTTGTTGTTTTTAAATTGGAAAATTCAGTTGTCAACAAGCCGATGAAAAGCTCTATCTACTACTACTACCTTATATATATAAAAAAAGACAATTGTTAGATTGGTGATTCAGAGAAAAAAGCCCTGTGAAAAAACGTGTGAAATGAATGAAAAAGTGAGGCAACACAGACAGGTAAGAAAGAAAGCGAACAATGGGCCAAGCCACAGTCCCGCAGAAAAAAAGCATGTGTTGGTTAAAAACCGTAACTAATGCCTAAACCCAGCACAGGTATGCTTTTCAATACGCCAACAGCGTCTTCGATCTTGCGTTTTTGAATGGCGATGTCTTGTGCACTCACACCCGCGGCATTGAGCTCTACCTTGGGGTTTTGAAACATGAGGCCAAAATCCATGTTGAAACCAAACCCAAAGGCTTTTTTAGGGCGCATGCCATAGCCCAAGCCGATATAGGGACTGGGTGATTCGCTGAATTGGATGCTGCCGTCAAACTTCAAAGCATTGCTGCTGCCAAGCAGCGCATTGGTACCGGAGTAATGGATTTGGTTGTTGTTGATCAGAGCGCCGCCAGTCAAACGAAAACTGCTTTCTGTTGGGTACCAATCTGCCAACATCGCAATGGAGTCGAGTTGCAAATCGACTGCCAAGTTGGCGTTGGGCCCAAAGTCACCGATGCTGCCGGTGAAGGTGCGAGAGAAGTTATTTTTTTGGCCACGCAGAGCCCAATCGTCCGTCAGTGAAATGGCGTAGCCAAGACCGATGCCGTTGCTGCTGATTTGGCTGTACGCCACCCCCGAAGTGCCAGCGATGCTGCTGTTGCTTGTACTGCCTAATACGCTGAATGCCAACACGCTCAACCATTCAATGTGTTTGTTAAAACTTAACTTCATAGCGATTCCTTCGTGGTGTGGCATGTGCAGTGGCGGTCAACAAGCGGCGTCTTGGCGCAAGTCCATTGCAGCTTATTTTTAGGGTTGGATTTGAATCTAGGGCTTTGCCAGAGGTTTGTCGAATTGCCTCAAATTTCATGACAATAGCGGTATGAACCGATTTAATAATACTGTGTTTTCGATTTTTAATAGATTTTTAATCTTATTAAAATGCTTTTTAATAAGATTTTGCACACTGTCTTTGTTCGCTTTCGCGGCGCAGGCACAAATCAATTTGAAAGTACCGGGTTTAAGCACGGCTAATCAAAGCCTATTGCCAAGTGCTGTGGTAGAGAACGAACAGGTGCGGGTGCAGCTGGTGGCGGACGCTCCCAACGGCTTAGGGCCTGGCAAAACCCTTTGGTTGGGCTTGCACATACAGCATGCACCGCATTGGCATACGTACTGGAAAAACCCTGGAGATTCGGGGTTGGCAACGCAATTGGCGTGGACCTTACCAACCGGAATGCGTGCCGGGGACTTGCAGTGGCCCGTGCCGCAGGCCATTGCGATTGGCGATTTGGTGAATTTTGGGTTTGAGGGCGAAGTGCTGTTGCCCGTTCCTGTTGCGCTAGATGGTGCGTTCCAAGCGGCGGTGGGTGAAGTGCGTTTGCATGCCCAGTGGTTGGTGTGCCGAGAGGTTTGCATACCGCAAGAGGGCGATTTTGTGTTGCCCATGTCCTCGCTCGGCGGCGGTGGTGGTGGTGGTGCTGCTGCTACCTACCGCACCGCGTTTGAAAGGGCGCATGCCGCCACACCGCGTGCTTTGCCAGCGCAAGCTGTTGGTGCCAGCAGCGCAAAGGTAGAAGGCGACAGTGTGTGGTTGTCTGTAGCGGGGCTTCCCGCTGCTTGGCAGGGAAAGGCCTTGGACGTGTTTCCCCAAACGGGGGAAACGTTGGCCCATCCCCGTGTGCCGTCTACATCGGACAAAGTGGTTCAAGGCGTTGCCAGCCATGTGGGTGAGCAAGCGTGGAGCGCTGGGCCGCAGCCCGTTTGGTCGGCGCGTTTGCCCCTGTCCAGTGTGCGCAGTGCAGCACCGCCTACTTTGGCGTGGGTGTTGGCTTTGGATGCAGAGAGCTGGCAGTTGACAACCCCCGTACAGGGCGTTTGGCCCGTGGTGGCGGGTTCAGCGGCAACGCTGTCACCAGCTTTGCAAGCGGCATTGGACCAAAATGCGGCTGCCGCGCAGTCCAACCAAGCTAATTCTTTAAAGCAAGAGACGGGTATTACTTGGATGCTGGCTTTGTTGGGCGCATTTGTGGGGGGTTTGGTGCTGAACTTGATGCCTTGCGTATTTCCCGTGCTGGCGATGAAAGTGCTGGCGTTCAGCCAAGCGGCAGGCTCTGGCGGTGCGCGTGGTTTGCGCAGCCAAGGGCTGGCGTACACGCTGGGCGT
>JBIPME010000135.1:0-5467 GCA_044369275.1 Rhodoferax sp. | reverse complement strand
ACGTGCCCGCACACGACAACTCCGCCATGGACGGCTACGCCTTTGCGGGCAGCTGCCTGCGGGCGGATGCCCCCACACGCTTGGAATGCGTGGGCACCGCCTTTGCGGGTGCGCCGTGGGTGGGCCAAGTGGGGGCGCAACAATGCCTGCGCATCATGACCGGGGCCATCCTGCCTGCGGGCTTGGACACCGTGGTGCCGCAAGAGCTGGTTGAGCGCAGCGGTGCGCACATCTGCATTGCCGCCGGGGCCCTGCAAGCGGGGGATAACCGCCGTTTGCGCGGGGAAGACCTGCAACAAGGGCAAGTGGCTTTGCCCGCAGGCAGCTTAATTACCCCCGCCGCCTGGGGGCTGCTGGCCAGCCTAGGCCAGCCGCAAGTCACACTGCGACGCAGGCTGCGCGTAGCCCATTTCTCCACCGGCGACGAAATCCTCAGCTTGGGCGAGCCCGTGCGCGCAGGCGCGGTGTACGACAGCAACCGCTACACGCTCATGGGCCTGCTGCGCCGCTTGGGCGTTGAGGCCATTGACATGGGCGTGGTGCCCGACGCGCCGCAAGCGCTGCGCCAAGCCTTTGCACACGCCGCAGCGCAGGCCGATGCCGTTATTACCAGCGGTGGCGTGAGCGTGGGCGAGGCCGACCACACCAAAAGCACCATGCAGGCCCTGGCCCAAGAAAGCCCAGACTCGGGTGCGGTTTTTTGGAAAATCGCCATGCGCCCGGGCAGGCCCATGGCGGTGGCGCGTTTAGGCCAAGCCACGGTGTTTGGCCTGCCAGGCAACCCGGTGGCGGTGATGGTCACGTTTTTAGCCCTGGTGCGCCCAGCCCTGCTGCGCATGATGGGGGCCAGCGCCAGCCCTGCGCCCCTGTTGCAAGCCCACAGCGTGCATGCGATTCGCAAAAAACCCGGCCGCACCGAATACCAGCGGGGCATTGTCAGCCTAAGCCCCGACGGCAGGCTCCAGGTGCAAACCACGGGCCAGCAAGGCTCTGGGGTGCTCAACTCCATGGTCCAAGCCAACGGGCTGATTGTGTTGCACCACGACCAAGGCAACGTCGCTGCGGGCGAAAACATTTCGGTCCTCATGTTCGATGGCGCAATCTAAAACACGCAATCTAAAACGAACATGCCAAAGCAAAGATGCTGCACCGAGCCACCTTATCCATGCGAGACGTGCTTTGACCTTAGTGCGACTTGACGCAGGGTCTCTGCCCACGCCCCACTCGGAGCACAGAATAAATGTGTTTCAATTCTTGGCCCTTCATTTGGATTTTTTGGATTTTTTGGACTTTTTGGATTCCTTGGATTCCTTGGATTCCTTGATCCTCCCCATTTATTTTCGTGAGCGAACATGCAGCCCTCCGTTGACCCCCGTTCCATTCCCGCTGTAGCGCTTGCCAGCGTAGACGATATGCGTGAACGCATTCGCCGTAAAAGCAAGCTCAAAGGACGCCAAGCTGAGCCGGTCGCCAGCGCAGAGGTGCTCGCCCTGATAGGCCCAGGCCCCTACCGGCGTGACCTGCTCATTGAATACCTGCACCAACTCAACGACCACTACCGTGGCCTGCACCAGCACCACTTGGTGGCACTGGCCAAAACCTTGAACCTGCCCATGGCCGAGGTGTTTGAAGTGGCAAGCTTCTACCACCACTTTGACATCCTTGAAAAAGACGCCAACGCCCCCGGCCTGACCGTGCGCGTCTGCGATGGTTTGAGCTGCGAAATTGCGGGTGGCACCGATTTGTTGCAGCGCTTGCAGGCCGCCTTGGGCACGCAAGACGTGCGCGTGATTCCGGCCCCCTGCTTGGGCCGCTGCGAACAGGCACCCGTGGCCGTGGTGCACCAAAACCCCGTGCCCTTGGCCAGCCCTGAACGGGTGCTGGAAGTGGTGGCTGCGGCACAAGCCCAGCACCCCTTGCCAACCAGCACCCCCATCTTCGTTGCCGCAGAATATGCCCAGCGCAGCGTCTCGCCACAGCCGCATGCGGTTGAAGTGGCCCCCGGCTACACCGACTACGCCACCTACCAAGCCCAGGGGGGCTACGCCTTGGTCAAGGCCATGGACAGCGGCGCGCGCAGCATCGACAGCATCATCCAAGCCCTCGAAGACTCGGGCCTGCGCGGTTTGGGCGGAGCGGGATTTCCAGCCGGGCGCAAGTGGCGCATTGTGCGCGACCAACTCGCCCCCAAGCTGATGGCCGTTAACATTGACGAAGGCGAACCCGGCACCTTCAAAGACCGCACCTACCTCGAACGCGACCCCCACCGCTTCTTAGAAGGCTTGCTGGTTGCCGCCCGCGCCGTGGACGTCAGCACCTGCTACATCTACCTGCGCGACGAATACCACGGCTGCAGGGCTATTTTGGAAACCGAAATTGCCAAGCTGCAAGCCAATCCACCCTGCGCGCTGCCCAAGCTAGAGCTGCGCCGGGGCGCTGGTGCCTACATCTGCGGCGAAGAGTCGGCCATGATCGAAAGCATCGAGGGCAAACGCGGCGAACCCCGCATGCGCCCGCCCTACATCGCCCAAGTAGGCTTATTTGGCCGCCCCACCCTGGAGCACAACTTCGAAACCCTGTACTGGGTGCGCGACATTGTGGAAAAAGGCGCTTCTTGGTTTAGCGGCTTTGGGCGCAATGGGCGCAAGGGCCTGCGCAGCTTTAGCGTCAGTGGCCGGGTGCAGCACCCCGGCGTCAAACTCGCCCCAGCAGGCATCACGCTGGCGGAATTGGTGGCGGAATATTGCGGCGGCATGCAAGCGGGCCACACGCTCTACGCCTACCTGCCCGGCGGGGCCTCGGGCGGCATTTTCCCCGCCAGCATGGCCGACATCCCCCTGGACTTTGACACCCTGCAACCCCATGGGGGCTTTATCGGCTCGGCGGCCGTCATCGTTTTGAGCCAGCACGACCGCGCCCGCGATGCGGCCCTGAACATGATGCGCTTTTTCGCCCACGAAAGCTGCGGCCAGTGCACACCCTGCCGCGTGGGCACGGCCAAGGCCGCCGCGCTCATGCAAGCGCCCGTCTGGGACAGCGAAACGCTGGAAGACCTCAACCAAGTCATGACCGACGCCTCCATCTGTGGCCTAGGCCAAGCCGCGCCCAACCCCGTGCGCTGCGTCCAAAAATACTTTTCACACGAGATCGCCTGATATGCATGCTACCGCCCCCACAGCAGCCTTGGCCACAGCCCCCACGACCACGGTGCCAAGCCCCACACCAACGGTCACATTCACGCTCAATGCGCAAACCGTTCAAGCCATCGAAGGCGAATCCCTGCTCCAAACGGCCAAGCGCCACGGCATCGAGATTCCCCACCTGTGCTACACCGAGGGCCTGCGTGCCGACGGCAACTGCCGCGCCTGCGTGGTCGAAATCCAAGGCGAACGCACGCTGGCCCCAAGCTGCTGCCGCAGCGCCACCGCAGGCATGCAGGTGCAAACCAACAGCGAACGGGCCTGCAAAAGCCAAAAAATGGTGCTGGAAATGCTGCTCTCCGACATGCCCGACACCGGTTACCGCTGGAACGATGCCAATACCAGGCCCACCAGGCCCACCAGCCCCACCAAGCCCACCGACACCCAGCCTGTAGACGCGGCCCCTGCCCCGCCGCCCGTAGGCCAACACGGCGAACTCAGCGACTGGGTGGCCCGCATGGGCGTGCAAGTGCGCCCTGCCCTGCACGCACTGCGCCGCGAACAGCCCCCAGCCGACCTGTCGCACCCTGCCATGGCGGTCAACTTAGACGCCTGCATCCAGTGCAACCGCTGCGTGCGGGCCTGCCGCGAAAGCCAAGTCAATGACGTCATTGGCTACGCCCAGCGCGGTGCGCACAGCAGCATTGTGTTTGACCTGGCCGACCCCATGGGCGAGAGCACCTGCGTGGCCTGCGGCGAATGCGTACAAGCCTGCCCCACCGGGGCCTTGATGCCCAAAACCCAAGTGGGCAGCCAAGCCGTGGACAAAAAAGTAGACTCCGTCTGCCCGTTTTGCGGTGTGGGCTGCTTGGTGACCTACAACGTCAAAGACAACCACATCGTCAGCGTAGACGGGCGCGATGGCCCCGCCAACCATGGCCGCCTGTGCGTCAAAGGGCGCTTTGGTTTTGACTATGCGCACAGTCCGCAGCGCCTGACCACGCCGCTGATTCGCAGAACAGACGCGCCCAAAGACCCCCAGTTGCTAGACCAACTCAACCGCGACAGCGCCGACTGGTCCTCCGTATTTCGCGAAGCCACTTGGGAAGAGGCGCTGGCCTACGCCGGCCAAGGGCTGGCCAACTTGCGCGACCAGCATGGCAGCAAAACCTTGGCTGGTTTCGGCTCTGCCAAAGGCAGCAACGAAGAGGCGTACCTGTTCCAAAAACTGGTGCGCATTGGCTTTGGCAGCAACAACGTCGACCACTGCACCCGGCTGTGCCATGCCTCTAGCGTGGCGGCCTTGCTCGAAGGCGTGGGCTCCGGCGCAGTCAGCAACCAAGTCAACGACGTGGCGCACTCCGAACTCATTTTGGTCATAGGCTCCAACCCCACCTCCAACCACCCCGTGGCTGCAACCTGGATGAAAAATGCATCCAAAAAAGGGGCCAAAATCGTGCTGGCCGACCCGCGTGTCACCGACATCGGCAAACACGCATGGCGCACCATGCAGTTCAAGCCCGACACCGACGTGGCCATGCTCAACGCCCTCATCCACGTGGTCATTGAAGAAGGCTTGGCCGACCAAGACTTTATCCGCGACCGTGCCAGCAACTTCGAAGCCCTGCGCGCCAACGTGCAAGGCTACAGCCCCGAAGCCATGGCCCCCATTTGCGGCGTGCCTGCGGCCACCTTGCGCGAAGTCGCCCGCGCCTTTGCCAAAGCCAAATCGGCCATGGTCCTGTGGGGCATGGGCGTGAGCCAGCACATCCACGGCACCGACAACGTGCGCTGCCTCATCGCCTTGGTCACGGTCACCGGCCAAATTGGCAAACCCGGCTCCGGCCTGCACCCTTTGCGCGGGCAAAACAATGTGCAAGGTGCCAGCGACGCGGGCCTGATCCCCATGATGTTCCCCAACTACCAGCGCGTGGACAACCTCCAAGCGCATGCCTGGTTTGAAAACTTCTGGGGCAGCCCGCTGGACGCCACCCCCGGCTACACCGTGGTCGAAATCATGCACAAAGTGCTGGCCCCCGACAGCGACCCGCACAAAATACGCGGCATGTACATCATGGGCGAAAACCCCGCCATGAGCGACCCCGACCTGAACCACGCCCGCCATGCCTTGGCCCACTTGCAGCACTTGGTGGTGCAAGACATTTTCATGACCGAAACCGCTTGGCTGGCCGACGTTGTGCTGCCCGCCACCGCATGGCCCGAAAAAACCGGCACCGTGAGCAACACCGACCGCATGGTGCAGCTCGGCCAACAGGCCGTCACCCCGCCCGGCCAGGCCCAACCCGACCTGTGGATCATCCAGCAAA
>JBIPME010000134.1:0-5473 GCA_044369275.1 Rhodoferax sp. | reverse complement strand
CCCCACACCTCCGCCGACGACAGCCCCCTCTCACGCCTGTCACGCAGCGGCATTCGCCTGCTCCAAGGGCATGCGCACGCCCTGCTCCAACACGGCCAAGATTGGGCGGATTGCGGCGTCCAAGAACAGCGCCCCGGCGAGCCGCCCCGATGGCACGGCAACGCGGGCTGGCTCAAACCCGCGCAACTGGTGCGCGCTTGGCTCAACCACCCGCGCATTACCGTGGTCGCCCCTGCGCACATCGACCACCTGCGCCCCGAGGGAAAGCAGTGGCATTTGTGTAGTGCCCAAGGCGAAACCTATGCCTGCGCCGACGCCGTGGTACTGGCCAACGCCCACGGCTGCCAAGCGCTGCTCGCACGCTTGCTGCATGCGCACCCCCAGGCCTTGGCGCATGCAAACTTGGAAAAAATACGTGCGATAGAGCAGGTTTGGGGCACCATCAGCCATGGCCTGCACCCAGTGCACCCAGTTCACCCAGTTCACCCAGACGCTGCGACCCTGCCCACGCACCCCGTTAACGGCCACGGCAGCTTCATCCCCGCAGTGCCCAGCCTCCAAGGCCTGCAATGGTTTATGGGGGCCAGTTACGAAAAAACCGCAACCACGGCAACGGCAACGGCAACGGCAACGGCAACGGCAACGGCAACGGCAACGGCAACGGCAACGGCAACGCTAGCACCGCCCATCCAACACACAGCCAACTTCAGCAAACTCAGCCAATTGCTACCCGAAGTAGCCCACCAACTGCACGACGCCTTTGCCAGCCCAACGCTGCGCGCCTGGCAGGGTGCGCGTTGCGTGGCACACGACCGCCTGCCCTTGGTTGGCGCACTGCAAACCGAGACTGCGTGCAGCCTATGGCTGTGCGCGGCCATGGGTTCGCGGGGCTTGGCACTCGCCGCCCTGTGCGCCGAGCAGCTGATGGCGCAGATGTTCCAAGAGCCCTGGCCCCTGCCCGCCAGCTTGGCACGCAGCTTGGATGTGCAGCGGACACAGCGTGGTCACAAGAACCCAAGTGCAGCGTGAAGTGGGGGCGAAAAATAACGGTCGCGAATCCATCGAATACATCGAATAAATCAAATGCATCGAATTCGTCGCACCATCGAAAATAGCGCAAAAATAGCGCGAAAAATTCATGGGAAAAACGGAAAACCCTTAATCCACCAAAATACAGCCAAAAACACAATCAATAGTGCGGCGGGGTGATCACCCACAGCACCCGCGTGGGGGTGTCGGTCACGTTGGCGCAGCGGTGCACCTCGGTGCTTTTGAATGAAAAGCTATCGCCCTCGTTGAGCTTGAAGTGGCGTCCAGAGACCCACAAATCCAAGGTCCCGGTTAAGACCAAACCGGCCTCGGCGCCATCGTGGAAATAATCTTCGCTGTCGGCCTTGGGGTCGATCGTGCTGATAAGCAACTCCAAGGGGCCGCTCAGGTTGGGCGAGAGCAATTCTTCTTGAATACCCAAGCCCGTAAACGACATGCGCTTGCGGTTATGGCTGCGCACCACCACATCGCGCTCGCTGGGGTCGCCCTCGTTGGCTTGCTGGAAAAACCAATTCATGTGCACAGACAAAGCATCGCTGATGCGCTTGAGCACGCCAATGGGCAGGCGCGCATGGTTGCGCTCTAGCTGGCTCAGGTAGCCCACCGAGATTCCGGCTTTCTCGGCCACTTCGCGCAGGGTGAGGTTTTTAACCTGGCGCAGCTCGCGCAATTGCTCCCCGATGGCGGCGCCGGGGTCAAAATGGTCCGCACCCGGTGCACCGTCCAAAGATTCAGTCGGTTGGGGAAGTCGCGCTGCGTGAATGGCCATGAAAGTCGGTGTGTTGTAGAAAAAAAAGATTGGCCCGCGACTTTGAGCACGGACGCTTTAATTTAAAGCTTTAATTTTTAAACTTTCAGTTTTTAAACTTTAAGTTTTTAAACCTTAAATCTCAAGCTTTAATTCTCAAACTCTGCGGGTCGTAAAACGGGACTAACGAAGGCTGGGCTTTCAACCGAACCCCGGCGACCTCAATCTCGTAAATACCATCGAGCATAGAGGCGTACTTTGAATTATGCGCCACGTAGCCCATGCCCAAAGACTTGCCCAAGGTGTGCCCAAACATGCCCGAAGAGATGCGCCCCACAATCTCGCCGTCGCGCCAAATCGGCTCATTGTGGTAGAGCAAGGCATCGGGGGCGTCCAAGGCAAACTGCACCAAAGTGCGGTTGCTGCCTTCGGCTTTTTGGGCCAACAAGGCCTCTTTGCCCAAGAAGCCGCTGGGCTTGTTCCAAGCCACGGCAAAGCCCAAGCCAGACTGGATCGGTGTGTCTTCGTCGCTGATGTCGTGGCCCCAATGGCGGTAGCCTTTTTCCATGCGCAAAGAATTCAAAGCGTGGTAGCCCGCCAAGCGCAGGCCCAAGGGTTCGCCCGCTTGCAGGAGCGCATCGAACACCGAGGGCGCAAATTCCACCGGAATGTACAACTCCCAGCCCAGCTCCCCCACATAGGTAATGCGGCTGGCCCGCACCCGGGCGTAGGCCAAATCAATGACTTGCGAAGTGCCAAAAGGAAAGGCCGCATTGGACATGTCGGCATCGGTCAAACGGCTCAGCAACTCGCGTGAGCGTGGACCCATCACGCCCAAAACGGCCATGCCGGAAGACACGTCCACCGCCGTGGCGCGGGCATCGGGGGCGATGTTGCGGGTGAGCCAGGCAAAGTCTCGGGTCTGGGTGGCGGCAGCAGAAACCACCAAATAGCGGTCAGGGGCTTCGCGGGTTACCGTCAAATCGGCCTCGATACCACCGCGTGCATTGAGCCACTGGGTGTAGACCACTTTACCCACGGGAACCGAGACGTTGTTGGCGCAGAGGTGGTTGAGCACCTGTTCCGCATCCGGCCCTTGCACCAAGAACTTGGCGAATGACGACTGGTCAAACAAGCCCACCGCCGTGCGCACTGCGGCATGCTCTTGGGCCGAGTAATCAAACCAGTTTTGCCGACCGTAGCTGTATTCGTATTCGGCTTTGACACCGGCGGGGGCGTACCAATTGGGGCGCTCCCAACCCGCCACCTCGCCAAAACAAGCCCCCTTGGCCAACAGGCGGTCGTGCAAGATGGAGCGGCGCACGCCACGGGCGGTTTCGGCTTGGCGAAACGGCCAGTGCATGGCGTACAACAGGCCCAAGCTCTCCACCGTGCGGTCTTTAAGGTAGCTGCGGTTGCGCTGAAACGGCATGCAGCGGCGCACATCCACATCCCACAAATCCATGGGCGGGTGCCCGTCTAGCATCCAATCGGCCAGCACCTTGCCCGCCCCACCGGCCGACTGAATGCCAATGGAGTTAAACCCAGCGGCGACAAACAGGTTGCGCACTTCGGGGGTTTCGCCCAGCAAATAGCGGTCGTCGGGGGTAAAGCTTTCGGGGCCGTTGAAGAACAGGTTGATGCCGGTTTTCTCCAGCGCGGGTGTGCGGTGCATGGCCGCAGTGAGCAAGGGCTCGATGTGCTCCAAGTCGTCAGGCAACTGGTCAAAGCAAAAGGTCTCGGGAATGCCGCGCATGCCCCAGGGCTTGGCCACGGGCTCAAACCAACCGACCAGCAGTTTGCCCGCGTCTTCTTTGAAATACGCGCAGCCATCGGGGTCGCGCAGCACCGGCATCTCCGCAGACAGGCCCTCCATAGGCTCGGTGACGATGTAGAAGTGTTCCGCCGCATGCAAGGGCACGGTGGTGCCCGATTGGGCCCCCAGAGCATGCGCCCACATGCCCGCGCAGTTGACCACCATGTCGGCGCGGATTTCGCCTTGCGCGGTGCGCACGCCCACGGCCTTGCCGTTTTCAATCAAAATTTCTTCGACGGCGGTGTTCTCGAAAATGCGTGCGCCCCGGCTCTTGGCCCCTTTGGCCAGCGCTTGGGTGGTGTCAATCGGGTTGGTGCGGCCATCTTTGGGCAGGTACACACCGCCTACCAAATCGTCAATGCGCACGCCGGGCCACAGGCTGGCGATTTCGCTGGGGGTTAGCGTTTGCACTTCAAGCCCAAAGCACTTGGCCATGGACGCGCCGCGTTTTAACTCTTCAAAACGGGCTTGGTGGGTGGCAATGGCGATCGAGCCCGTTTGCCGAAAGCCTGTTGCTTGGCCGGTTTCCTGCTCCAACGATTTGTACAAATTGGTGGTGTACTGGGCCAACCGCGTCATGTTGTAGGTCGCCCGCAGCTGCCCCACCAAGCCCGCCGCATGCCAAGTGGTGCCGCAGGTGAGCTGCTTGCGCTCTAGCAAAACCACATCGGTACACCCCCGCAATGTCAGGTGGTACGCCAGGCTACAGCCCACGATTCCCCCACCCACGATGACCACACTGGCCCGACCCGGTAGATCCATACGACCTCCAAAAGTAAAAAAATATCTGAAAATTATTTTAATGTAAAAAATTATCAGAATTTTTAGATTTATGCTTACAATGCAAAAAAATTAGCGGTAAGCAGCACACGGCGGCACTTTACGGCACGCAAGCGCTGTCTTACCCCTTCCTCAAGTCAACGGAGACAGACATGGCAGAACATGTGAAAGTTGTAGTCATCGGTGGTGGCGTCGTGGGGTGCAGTTGCTTGTACCACCTCGCAGCCTTAGGCATTAAAGACGCTTTATTGATTGAACGTGATGAATTAACCTCTGGCTCCACGTGGCACGCCGCAGGTAATTTGCCCACTTTCTCCACCAGTTGGAGCATCTTAAAGCTGCAAAAATACTCAGCCGCCCTGTACCGCAGGCTGGCCGCCTCGGCTGAAAACCCCATCAACTACCACCTGACCGGCTCGGTGCGTCTGGCCCATAGCCGCAACCGCATGGACGAGTTTCACCACGTGCAAAGCATGGCCCGGGCCAACGGTTTGGAATACGAAATTTTGTCGCCCAGCGACCTGAAAAACCGCTACCCGCTGATTGAAACCCACGACATCCAAGGCGCTTTATGGGACCCGCTCGATGGCGACATCGACCCCTCGCAACTCACCCAGGCCTTGGCACGCGAAGCCCGCATGCTCGGTGCCACCATTCGCCGCCACACCCGCGTCACCGGCTTGCAGCAAAAGCCCCATGGCGAATGGCTGGTCACCACGGACAAGGGCGAAGTGCATGCCGAAATCGTGGTCAATGCCGCGGGCTACCGCGCAGGCGAAGTCATGGCCATGGTCGGGCGGCATTTGCCCATTGCCGTCATGTCGCACCAGTATTTGGTCACCGAAGACGTGCCCGAACTGCAAAACCGTACGGAGCGCCTGCCCCTGCTGCGCGACCCCGACACCTCGTACTACCTGCGCCAAGAGCGCGAAGGTTTTATTCTCGGCCCCTACGAATGGAAAGCCACGCCCATGTGGCAAGACGGCATGCCCGACGACTTTGCCAACCAGCTGTGGAACGACGACTTTGAGCGACTTGAGAAATACATTGAAGACGCCATGGCCCGCGTCCCCGCGCTG
>JBIPME010000140.1:0-5381 GCA_044369275.1 Rhodoferax sp. | reverse complement strand
GCGGCCCAATTGCAAGCCCGCAAGGCGGTGGTGGTCACCGGGCATGCGGCGGCCCAAGTGCAGGCCTATTGCGAGGCCCAGGCCGACCCAGAAAACGCCCGCCTGGCCATGCAGTTTGTGCTGCAAGCGCCGCAACTCGGCACCGGCCATGCCGTGCAACAAGCCGCCCCCGCCTTGGCCGACGACAGCCTGGTGTTGGTGCTCTCAGGCGATGTGCCGCTGACCCAAGTGGACACCCTGCAAGCCCTGCTTGCCGCCACGCAAGGCCACAAACTCGCGCTCCTGACCTTGGAACAGGCCGACCCCACGGGCTATGGCCGCATCGTGCGTGCGCCCAGTGCATCGGCTGCGCCAGGTGCGCCAAGTGCGCCGAATGTGCCGGCTGCGCCCGGTGTGGAGGCGACACAAGGGGCTGTGCAGGCGATTGTGGAGCACAAAGACGCTAGCCCCGCGCAGCGCCAAATCACCGAAATCTACAGCGGCATCATGGCCGCGCCCGCAGCCGCACTCAAGCATTGGCTGGCGCAACTCGACAACCGCAACGCGCAAGGCGAGTTCTACCTCACCGACGTGGTGCGCTTGGCGGTGGCCCAAGGGGTGGAGGTGGTGGCCCACAAAATCAGCGACGCGGTGCAAGTCGCCGGGGTGAACAGCCATGCCCAATTGGCCGATTTAGAGCGCGCCTACCAAGTCCGCACAGCCCAGGCCTTGATGGCGCAAGGGGTGCGCTTGGCCGACCCGGCCCGCTTGGATGTTCGCGGTGCCTTGCATTGCGGGCAAGACGTGAGCATCGACATCAACTGCCTGTTCATGGGCGAGGTCCATTTGGGCGATGGCGTCTGCATTGGTGCGAACTGCGTGGTTGCGAACGCCCGCATTGAGGCCGGTGCCGTGATTCACCCTTTCACCCACATTGACGGAGAAAAGCAGGGGGTGCAAATCGGCCAAGGCGCACGCATTGGCCCCTTTGCGCGCCTGCGCCCTGGTGCCCAGCTGGGGGCGCAAGTGCATATTGGCAACTTTGTCGAAGTGAAAAACGCCAGCTTTGCCGCCGGAGCCAAGGCCAACCATTTGGCCTACATCGGGGACGCCAGCGTTGGCGAGCGCGTGAACTACGGCGCGGGCAGCATCACCGCCAACTACGATGGCGTCAACAAGCACCACACCGTCATTGAGGCCGATGTCCATGTGGGCAGCAATTGCGTGCTGGTCGCCCCCCTGACGCTGGGTGCCGGGGGCACCATAGGCGGCGGCTCCACCCTTACCAAAAGCACCCCTGCGGGCGCACTGACTGTGGCGCGTGGCAAACAAACCAGCATTCCCAATTGGAAACGCCCCGCTAAGCTGTTAAAACCTAAACCTCAGCCCAAACCTTAGTGCTTGCGCCTTACCGCCTGAGCCTTCTGTTTTCAACCTATTCAACTATGCCGACCACCGATCAAGCGCAAGTCGCAAAGCTTCAGAATGAGTTAGACACTTTGCGCAGCGAAATGCAAACCTTGGTGGCCACCTTGTCACACGACCTGCGTGCCCCCATTCGCCACATCGTCTCCTACACCCAATTGGTACGCGAAGACGCGGCCCCCGTGCTAGAGCCCCAAGTGCTGGATTTTTTAGACACCATCACCCAGTCTGCCGAGCGCCTGGGTGGCATGGTAGACACCCTGTTAACCTTTGCCCGCGTAGACAGCGTGCCCGTCACGCTTGGCGCGGTGGACCTGCAAGCCCTGCTCCAAGAAGTGGCAGCGGGTTTGCAAGCGCAGCACCCCGAGCGCGTGCTGGCGTGGCATATCGCCCCCCATCTGCCCCGCGTGCAGGCCGATGCCAGCTTGCTGCGCCAAGTGCTGCAACAGGTGCTGGGCAACGCCGTCAAATTCACCACCAACCAAACCCCTGCGGTGATTGAAGTACAAGCCTTGGCCGCAGAAGACCCCAAGCGCGTGACCTTGGAAGTGCAGGACAACGGAATCGGCTTCGCCCCCTACTTGTCAGGCCAACTCTTCAAGCCCTTTAGCCGACTGCACAGCAACCCCTCCATTCCCGGTCGCGGCATGGGCTTGGCGATTGCACGCAAGCAGTTGGAACGCATGAACGCCCACATCCAAGTTGCCGGGCAAAGCCAGGTGGGTTGCAGCGTGCACATCGACTTGGTGGCCGCGTAAGGCGCAGCAGCCGGAGTTGCAACCATGCCGCGTTTTGGGATGGCCATCAACTGGAATTAACACCCGCCTACGATATTTGGCCATAAGCACGCTCGGGTCAGCAGGCCTCGCAAGCGATGCGCATTCACGCAGCAGAACGCAGCATTCAGCCAGCGGGTTTCAGCGCGCGGCCAGCCACGCATGCCCATGGGTGATACGAGGCTGCTTGCAGTGGTAGGGCGCAAAGAGCATGCTTAATCATGAAATAAAGTCGATTTTTTGTGTCGCCAGTGCAAAAAATTGCTTGAGAGGTGTAACATGCAAGCATGTTGATTGAATTTTCAGTAACCAATTTCGGCGCTATTCATGCGCGGCAAACCTTGAGCATGGTGGCTTCTAACTACTTTAAGGAGTTAGAAGAACTCAACACCTTTGCAGCCGGGGCGGACGATGCTGACATGCGTCTGCTGCGTTCTGCGGTGTTGTATGGGCCCAATGCGTCAGGGAAAAGTACTTTGATTCGGGCGCTCCAATTTGTCGCAACGCAGGTATTGACCTCACAAAAAGAAAGCCAGAGTGGCGACCCTATTGAAGTGCAGCCATTTAAGCTCTCAGCCCAGTCGCGCGCGAGCGACAGTGCGTTTGAGATTAGCTTTGTGGAGCAGGGGGTGCGCTACGAGTACGGCTTTTGCTGCAACCGTGAGCGCTTTACGGAGGAGTGGTTGTTTGCCTATCCTAAAGGGCGGGCGCAAAAGTGGTTTCACCGCGTTTTCAACCGTGCAACAGACACGGATGCCTACAAATTCAGCCGCTCTTTTAAGTCGGAGGAGCAACACAAAATTTGGGCGGCCCAAACGCGGCCCAACGCGCTGTTTCTCTCAACGGCAATCCAGCTCAACAACGCACAGCTAAAGCCAGCGTTTGACTGGTTTAAAAAGAGGCTGCAAGTGATTGATTCTGATGGTGTGGTAAATGCCCGCACCATCCGCCAGTGCAGAAATGAGGACTATCGCAAACGGGTGGTTGAATTGATGAATTCGGCAGACCTTCGCATTGCAGATATTCAGATCCAAGGGGAGCATTTCTCTGCGGACATGTTGCCCAAGGAGATGCCAACAAAGTTAAAAGAACAAATCCTTAAAGATTTGGGTGGCAAATTGGTCAATGAAAAGCCTCGGTTTTTGCATTGTGATGTGGACACCCAAGAACTGATTGCGTTCGACGAGGCCGAGGAGTCTCAAGGCACGCAGGCATTGTTTGCCTTTGCAGGGTTTTGGCTGGATGTGACGGACAACGAAAAAGTCTTGGTGGTCGATGAGCTAGACACCAGCCTGCACCCCTTGCTGGTGCAGCATTTGGTCAAACTCTTGCACCACAGGGGAAACAAGGCGCAGCTTATTTTCACGACCCACGACACCAGCTTGCTAAGTCAAAAGTTACTGCGCCGTGACCAAGTGTGGTTTATGGAAAAAGACGATAGGCGCGCTACGCATCTTTACCCGTTGTCGGACTTTAGCCCGCGAGACAATGCTGCGTTAGAGCAAAGTTATTTGAATGGGCGCTTTGGTGGGATACCCTTCTTGAAGGATTTGGACTTTCATGGGGTCTGAAGATTTGTTCCACAAGCGCAAGGCGCGTGAGACGGGTGCTGTTCAGCGGAAAAAAGTCGAACGTGCGTTGAACAGGCGCTATTTGATAGTGTCTGAGGGAACCAAAACGGAGCCCAATTACTTTGCCGAGTTGTTGCGTGACTGGCGTATTTCCCCCCCAGTTGGTATGCAATCGGCCCAGCAGCGATGGGTCTTCACCAGACAAGGTGGTGGAGTGCGCGCAACGCCTCTACGAAGAAGATAAAGTCCATGGTGACGCCTACGATGCTGTGTACTGCGTATTTGACCGCGACAGTCATAAAAGCTTTAAAGCAGCCCAAGCAAAAATCAAGGCATTGGCTAAAAAGGGAGTCCCCATTCACGGCATTATTTCAAACCCCTGTTTTGAGGTGTGGTTGCTATTGCATTTTGAGTGCAGCACCCAGCCGTTCCATGCGGCTGGCAAAAAGTCAATCGGTGATCAGGTGGTCGCCAAGCTCAAGACCATGCCGGGCTTTGAAAACTACGATAAAAGCCAGAAGAATGTCTTTGCGCTTTTGGTAGACAAACTGGAACAAGCGCTCTTGCATGCACCACGGTTGCGTCAGCATTGTGAAGCTACACAAAGCACGAACCCCGTTACGGACGTAGACAGATTGGTGAAAGCACTGCAAGCGCTAAGAACGGTGAGGCGCTAAGCTGCAAAGATAAATTTTGTAATTTAAAGTGGTTTGCCGTTTGGCGACTCTTCTGGTTTTCTTTCTGTCAAATGTGCTGATTTTCGTATTGAAATACGATTGAGGGGCAGCTGGCCGAATGCTGGGTTTTCTGCGCCCAGTCCAACGATCCGCAAATTTTGTCAATTCGGGCCCATTCCAAGATTTAAAACCAAGCTTGCTAAAACCCCAGTCAGCCCAGCACCCGCTGGGCAAGGCCCGTGTAGAGTGGAATTCCGAAGAGGATGTTGAAGGGGAAAGTCAGCCCCAGTGACATGCCGAAATACAGGCCCGGGTTGGCCTCGGGGATGGCATGGCGCAGCACCGCTGGCACAGCGATGTAAGAGGCACTGGCCGCCAGCACCATTAGCAGGGCAGCATTGCCAGCGCTGACGCCGCACAGGGCGCTCAGGCCCAAGGCGATGCCAGCATGTACCAGGGGCGCGCCCAGGGCGTAGACGACCAGCAGCGGCGGCTGTTGGCGCAGTCCACCCATATGGCGTGCGGCCAGCAAGCCCATGTCTAGCAGGAAGAAGGCCAGCATGCCCTTGAACAGATCGCCAGCGAAAGGCTTCATTGCCGCCTCGCCCGCTGCGCCGGTCATCAGCCCCACCAGCATGGCGCCGATCAGCAGCAACTGGGCACCGTCAGTCAGGGCCTCATGCATGACCTTAGACAGCGGCCCCGGCGCGGTTGCGTGGCTGTTTTGCTGGCGTCGTACCATGGTGGAGAGCAGCACGGCCATGATGATGGCGGGTGACTCCATCAGCGCCATGGCCGCAGCCATATGGCCACCGAAGGCGATGCCCTGGCTGTCCAAATGCTGGACGCCGGTGATAAAGGTGACCGCGCTCACCGAGCCGTAGGTGGCCGCCAATGCCGCTGCATCAAAACCCGAGAGCCAGCGGCGCAGCAGAAGATAGCCCATGGTCGGC
>JBIPME010000133.1:0-5625 GCA_044369275.1 Rhodoferax sp. | reverse complement strand
CGCATCCATTACTGGAACAACGGCCAAAAGGAAGTGGACTACATGCTGCGCGACGGCCCACCGCTGCACGCACTGGAAGTTAAACGCGGGCACAACGTGGGCAATCTGTCGGGCCTGACCGCGTTTGTGCAGCAGTTTCCACAGGCACAGACGCTGCTCATTGGCACTGGGGGCATGCCACTGGATTTGTGGCTGCAAAGCTGAAGCAGCCGAGCACCAAAAACGGACCGATATGGCCAAAGGCCAATTGATGGGAATGGTGTTGAACGGGCTGAGGAGTGTTACCTCGGGACTGACGATGCAGCGATTGGCATTGGCTGGCACCCGCGACGGTTTATGAAAACAAAGCTCTTTTAGATTGCGCAATAAGCCATGAGGCCCGTTGTGCAGGGTACGTGTTTTTGCAACACCGCGCGGGTGTGTTCGTCGGCAGCAAACATGTGCTCCACGCGCATAGAAGCCAAGGTGATGTCATGGGGTGAGCCGAATGTGCTGAACATGCGAAAGAACGCCAGCTCTCCATACGCGGTCATGAATCGCAAAGTCAGCAAAGGGTTGGCGACTGAATGTGCTTGGGCCATGGAGCTTGGTTGCAGATGCGGCGCGAACTTTTGCTCAAGCGCGTCCATTTTGGTAGCCAGTTCCGGTTGATTCACCAGATCACGTCTGAGTTGCGCCAAAAAGTCAGCAGATGCTTCTTCTTTGTTGATCACATGTCGCATCAAGCCTTGAGGGTGCAGCACCAAGTCGAGCATATTGGGTCTGAAGTTGGATGTGGCAAACAACTCGGGCATGAGGGTTTCGGCCAGCCATTGCGCGCCACTGTTGAGTTGCAGCAAATCCCAATGCGCGCCGATGACCAAGGCCGGTTGTGGCGCATGGCTATGCAACAAATGGGAAAGCGCTGTGCGAGCCTGTGCCAAATGGGGGGCATGCAAAGGGGTTGCACTGAAAATGGGCGCAAAGCCTGCCAACTGAAGCAAGGCATTGCGCCGAGCCATAGGCAGTGAGAGGGCTTCCAGCCATTTCACAAGCAACCCGCGGCTCGGCCGGGCTCGTCCAGTTTCAACAAAACTGATGTGCCGCTGGGAAACCTCCAAATGCAGCGACAACGCCAATTGGCTCCACCGTTCACGTTGTCGCGCCTGCTTGAGCTGTATCGCCAAAGATTCGCTGTTCATGGTCATCACTGCATTGGAGCACACCATTGCAGCACTGAAATGACCTGCAAGGTAATTGAAAAGACGACCTGATTGGATGAAACTGCCACGACACAACATTGAGGCCGTTTTGATTCATGACCGCACCTGCCCTGCTCTTTCCAGCCACGGCCTTCATCTTGATTGGCTACTTTGTCTACCTCAGTCAGCGCAAGCCGGGTGGCGAGGCTACCGGCCGCTGGAAAACACCTGCAAGCTTGTCGCTGCTTTTTTGCCTGTTTTCGGCGTACACCGTGGGCACCGAAGGTCCGCTGGGGTTCATAGAGGAACACACCCGATCCTTGTGGAGCAGCCAGATCTGGTTTGACCTTTTGCTGGGTGTCGCTATCGCAGTGTGGTGGATGGTGCCGCCCGCCCAAGCCCTTGGCATGCGCATCCCGCTTTGGCTGGTGCTGGTGACGATCACTGGCAATATGGGTTTGCTGGCCATGCTGGCGCGCTTGTGGTGGCTGCAAGAACACGTCGAAGAAGCAAAGTCTGTGGCTTCCGAGGACCAGGCGACATCAACTGCGCAGCAAGTAGAAAAAAATCATCTATAAGCCACATTTTTAAAAAATAAGCCGAACTGTTGCGAATTCGGGCTTTCGATGAACGGACACCAAAGCACTTTATCTTTTACATCGCAGCCGGTGGCAACAGCGCGGCCCGAGGGGGCCTAGGGGAACAGGCCCATTTTCATCTTGATGCCTTGCACTTTGGCTTCGCTCTAGGTCAGTGCCCGTTGACAGCGGCACAGCGAACATTGCGTCGCACGCTCAGCCGTACTTCAGCGCGGTCGCCTTGCCCCAAAACACGCGGTACATGAACACCGTGTAGCCGATGATCACCGGCAGCGTAATCGCCACACCGACAAAAATCACGTTGAGCGATGCGGTGCTGATGGCGGCTTCCCACACCGTCATGCGGCCGATCACAATGTCGGGGAAGATGCTGTAGGCCAAGCCGAAGAAGGCCAGGACAAAAATCAGCACGGTATTGGCGAACACCAGCCAGCCGTAGCCCGCATTGACCAAGTACGCACGCGTGAGTACCCAGCGCATGGCAAAGAAAGCCAGGGCGCACATGAGGGGGACTGGCAGCAGGGCAAACATCTGCGGCACACCAAACCATTTCTCCAGTATTCCCGTTTTCACCAGCGGGGTGGCCGCCGATATGGCCAGCAAGGCACCCGCCATGGGCCACAGCACGCGCCGCGCCCAGCGCACGGCGCTTTGCTGTAGCTCGCCTTCAGTTTTCATGATCAACCAGCCCGAGCCCAGCAGCACATAAGCGGCGGGCAAGGTGACGGCGATACCGAGGCTAAATGCCCAGCCCAGCGGTCTATCGGCAAAGCCGGTGATGTAGCTGCCCAGCATCCAACCTTGCGATGCACTGGCCATGAGCGAACCGGCAAAAAACGCACGGTTCCAGAACGGCTTGTAGCGCAGCGGTGCTTTCACCCGGAAGTCAAACGCCACGCCGCGCAAAATCAACCCGATCAGCATCACCGCCACTGGCAGGTACAGCGCTTGCAGTACCAGGCCATGGGCCATCGGAAAGGCGATCAACAACACGCCCACGCCCAGCACCAGCCAGGTCTCGTTGGCGTCCCAGAAGGGGCCAATGCTGGCGATCATGGTGTCCTTTTCGGCGTCGGTCGCTTGCAACAGCAGCAAGCCGACGCCCAGGTCGTAACCATCCAAAATCACGTAAGCCAGCAGGGATAGCCCCATCACAGCCAGGAAAAACAGTGGTAGAAATTCAGCCCAAGTCATGGTCGCCTTTCACTTTCAGATTTCACTTTCAGATACAGAGATACAGAGATACAGAGGCACAGGGTGCGGTCGATCACACCCCCGCTTTACCCAGCAGGGCACCCGTCGGCGCTTCTTGTTTGTGTTCCTTGGGGTGCTCGGCCATGTACTTCAACACGCCGACGTAGGTGACCAACAGCAGGCCGTAGACCACCAAGTAAGCCGTTAACGTGAGCGCAATGTAGGGTGGTGGCAAGGTGGTGGCAGCTTCGCTGGTGCGCATGAAGCCGTACACCAGGAACGGCTGGCGGCCGATCTCGGTCACGTACCAGCCCGCCAGCGTGGCGACCCAGCCGGAGAACGCCATGCCCGAGAGCACCCACAACAAGGGCCTTGGCAGCACCACTTCCGACTGCCTGCGCTGGCGCCACAAGCGCCAGGCGGTGAAGCTGGCAACCAATAACATCAGGGAGCCCACGCCCACCATCACGCGAAAGGCATAAAACACCGGTGCCACGGGTGGGTGCGCACCTTCAAATTCGTTGATGCCTTTGACTTCGCCATCCAGGTCGTGGGTCAGGATCAAGCTGGCCACTTTGGGAATCTTCACCGCGTAGTGGGTGGTGCGTGCATCCTGGTCGGGAATGCCAAACAGCGTCAGCGGCGCGCCACGCTCGGTTTCCCAGATGCCTTCCATGGCTGCAACCTTGGCCGGCTGGTGTTCCAGTGTGTTGATGCCGTGCATGTCGCCCACGATGAACTGCAGTGGCATCACGCAAGCGGCGGTGAAGATGGCTGCGCGCATGGCTTTGTGGGTACCGCGGGTAGCGCTGCCTTTGAGCAGTTGCCATGCGCACAGCCCGGCAATTAAGAACGAAGCGGTCAGTGCCGATGCGAGCAACTTGTGCGCGAAGCGGTAGGGGAGCGAAGGGTTGAAGACCACCGCCAGCCAGTCGGTGGGGATGAACTGGCCGTTGACGATTTCAAAGCCCGCTGGGGTGTGCATCCAAGAGTTCAGGCTCAAAATCCAGAATGCCGACATGGTGGTGCCAAACGCCACCAAAAAAGTGGCGGTGAGGTGCACCCGCTCACTCACCCGCCCGCGACCGAACAGCATGATGCCCAAAAAGCTGGCCTCTAAGAAAAATGCCGTCAACACCTCATAGCCCAGCAGCGGCCCTGCAATATTGCCCGTGCGCTCCATGAAGCCCGGCCAGTTGGTGCCGAACTGGAAACTCATCACAATGCCCGAGACCACGCCCAGCGCAAAGGTAAGTGCGAACACCTTGGTCCAAAAATAGTAGGCCTCTTCCCATGCCACATCCTGGGTGCGGGAAAAGCGCAAACGGAAGAACAGCAGGAACCAACACAGTGCGATGGTGATGGTGGGGAACAGGATGTGGAAGCTAATGTTCGCAGCAAACTGGATGCGCGAGAGAATGAGTGCATCGATTTCCATGGTCGCTTTCCTTTCTTAAGAGATCACAAGGTGTCACGTGCTGGGCTGACGCCCGGCGCTTTGTTGCCTCGACCGGTCAGGCGGTCTTTGAATTCGAGCACCTTGGTCACCGTGGCGCCCATGCCCATGAGCTGCATGGCGGTCTCCGGCGCGAGCTTTTGCACGTCGTCAAACCAAGTCATGAGGCGGTCGATGAGGTCGTGCATTTCGCGCATGCGCTTCTGGGCGTGGCGCTCTGCATCGCTGGTGGGTGTCTCTAGCAAGGAGGCTCGCAGCATGGACAGCGTGGGCTCGATTTCACGGCGGCGGCGCTCCTCGGCCAGCACCCGAAAGATTTCCCACACGTCCGCCGGCGCTTCAAAATACTCGCGCCGGTCCCCCGCTTGGTGGCGCAAACGCACCAGCCGCCAGGCTTGCAGCTCTTTGAGGCCCATGCTGACGTTGGAGCGCGAAAACTCCAGCGCCTCTGCAATTTCATCGGCATTCAACGCCTGGGGTGCCACATAGAGCAGCGCGTAAATCTGCCCCACGGTGCGGTTGATGCCCCACTTGCAGCCCATTTCACCGAAATGGGCGATGAAATCGCGGCTGAGGGAGGGAATTTGATCTGAGATAGGCATGGCGCGATTATAGCCATCGTTTCCGAATTTTCAGAAATAACTGAAAACTCAGGAATATCAGGAATATCAAAAATGTGTGTAAGGCTGTGCGGCGCGGGGGGGCAATGTCAGGCCCCATAAAAAACCCCAAGGCAGCTACCTATTAAGAACTTTGCCCCTGTCAGCGCGGCAGCGCGCGCTGCAATACAAAACGCTGTCACAATTCTTGGCCCAGCTTTAGCGCCACACCATGCCGCGGCCCCAAACCGCGCACGGCTTTTGCGGCAAAATTTGTTTATTCCCTTTGAACTCGGGGAGTTTGGACATGTTTTTCTCCGGTTGCTTGAGGTGGGCGCGATAATAGATATATCAAATTTAAACCGATCAGACACACAATGCGTTTTCAAGTGCAGAGAATCCACTCTTGGGTAAAACAACGGGGCGTCAACCTGGTGCTGGTCGCCTTGACGGCCGTGCTGGGCTTAGGGCTGAAAACGGCGCAAGCCAGCCCACAAACGGCTGCCAAAGCGCAGGCCTGCCCCGCCATACTGAACCACAGCTTTGAGCGGCTGCAAGACGAAAAGCCGCAGTCGCTGTGCCAGTACGCGGGCAAG
>JBIPME010000132.1:0-5634 GCA_044369275.1 Rhodoferax sp. | reverse complement strand
TCCGCGTAAACCGCCCTGAGTTGGCCACCAAATCCCAATAGCGCGCAAAGCGGTGGATGCGCTGCACCGTGCCAAAGTCGATACTGGCGTTTTGCATGATGGTGTAGGGGGGCTGCGGGTCGTAGACCATGGCATAAGGCGCGGTATGGCGCGTAATGGGCGTGCCACGCAAGCGCTTGAGTAGCCCCAGCTGAATTTCGTGCGGCCCCCAAGCGTAGAGCTGATCGAAGCCTGCGGCAAAACTCTCCAAACTTTCACCAGGCAGACCAAAAATGAGATCCGCATGGATGTGTGCCTGGCTTTGCGCCCTGAGCCAGGCCAGATTGTCTGCGGTTTTGCGCGCATCTTGTTTGCGTGAAATGCGTTGCTGCACTGCCGGATTGAGGCTCTGAATTCCAATTTCGAATTGCAGCGAGCCTGCTGGGAATTGCACAATCAAGGCCTTGAGTTTGTCCGGCAAGCTGTCGGGCACCAGCTCAAAGTGGACAAACAAATCGCACTGAGCAGACTGATCGGACTGGTCTGGCTGCATTTTGTCTAAAAAGAATTGCAAAATGCGCACCGACACCTCCACCTTGAGATTGAAAGTCCGGTCCACGAATTTGAAGCTGCGCGCCCCGCGCAGGTAAAGCGCCTGCATTTCTGCCATAAAACGGTCTAGCGCAAATGCCCACGCGGTCTTGTCGAGCGAACTTAGGCAAAACTCACACTTGAATGGGCAACCCCGCGAGGCCTCCACGTAGAGCAAGCGGTGCGTGAGGTCGTCTTGTGTGTACTCTTGGTAGGGCAGCGCCAACTCTGCCAAGGGGGGCTGCTCCCCTTGGTGAATTTTCATCACAGGTTGGGGGCCGTCCAACAAAGCTTTGCACAACCGTGGAAAGCTCACATCGCCCCAGCCCACCACCACGTAATCGGCCAAGCGGCATATTTCTTGCGACTCGACTTCGTAGCTCACCTCGGGGCCGCCCAGCACAATCTTGATATCGGGGCGCAACGCTTTGAGCAAGCGAACCAGCTGCGTGGTTTCTTCGACATTCCAAATATAAACACCCAAACCTATGACGCGGGGCTGCAAGGCCAAGAGCGCCTCCACCATTTGCGCCGCAGGTTGCCCCAGAACGAACTCACGCAACTGGGTTTGCGCACGCAAGCCAGGGCGTCCATGCAAATCCATGTTGGCAAGCAGGCAGCGCAGGCCTAAAGAGGTGTGGATGTATTTGGCATTCAAGGTGGCCAAAACAATGGGGGATGCAATCTGGGATGGTGGGTAAGACATCCACGTATTATCAAAGACGCGCCCCACAGCACAGCGGGCTTGCATCGAGGGGGCTAGGGGGTAGAGGGCCTAGGGTAGAGGCGGCTATGCAACCGCCAATTCTGCCCCGCTTTAAGACACCAAATCTACCGTTCAGATTGCCCGCCCATGGTTAGACTATTTCCCAGACAACGCGCAACAGCCTAGTGCGCGCCCCCCATTTAACGCCCTCTTTTCCATTGAACTTACCATCTCCCCCTGC
Organism: Rhodoferax sp.; assembly: GCA_044369275.1. Taxonomy (GTDB): domain Bacteria; phylum Pseudomonadota; class Gammaproteobacteria; order Burkholderiales; family Burkholderiaceae_C; genus Allorhodoferax. The sequence continues at coordinate 4,117 of JBIPME010000132.1, read as the reverse complement.
CCATGTGCGGACTGCGCAACGCAAACCCAATGGGAAAGTGCTGGCCATTACCAGCGGCAAGGGTGGCGTGGGCAAAACTTTTATCAGCGCCAATTTAGCGGCCGCCTTGGCCAATCGCGGCCTCAAAGTTTTGGTGTTGGATGCGGATTTGGGTCTGGCCAATCTGGACGTGGTGCTCAACCTGTACCCCAAACTGACGCTGCACGATGTGTTTACCGGCAAAACCTCGCTGGAAGAGGCCATTGTGCAGGCCCCGGGTGGTTTTGCAGCTCTGCTGGCGGGCTCCGGGATGGTGGAATACTCTAAATTAACGACCCCATTGCGCGAAAATTTATCGAAAACCATTGCCTGTCTTGTGCAGCACTACGATTTGATTTTGCTAGACACGGGCGCTGGGATTTCGGAAGTGGTGTTGTTTTCGATTTCCTTGGCCTCTGAAATCCTGATTGTCGCCACGCCAGAGCCCAGCGCGCTGACCGACGCCTATGCCACTATTAAAGTTTTAATCGGTCAACAACAACGCAAGACGGTTCGCATCTTGGCCAACCAGTCAACCCGCCTCGGGGATGGTCGGGCCATTACGGTGCACTTGCAACAAGTGCTAGACCGCTTCGTTAGCACAGACCAAGGCCCGAGCATCAAGTTACTGCATATGGGGGACATACCCAACGACCCCAACGTTCGCCAAGCGATCATGCGCCGGCAGTTGCTGCTGCAATCATTCCCCAGCTCGCCCGCAGCCTTGGCACTGGTGCAGCTGGCGCAAAAGGTACAGAAAAGCTGTACCGCGCCTGCCAGCGGCACTTAGCCTGCACCAGTTCAGCCCCAAGAAAAACCTCGGATACCCCGCAGGCGCACCCGCCGTAGCACCCTGAAGCAGTCCCACGCCCCAGCGGGCCGTAGCTGCGCTTTAACGTAGGCGAAATGGGATTACTGGTTTGAAAATGACTTTTAAGCGGCAAGCTCGGATTCGAATTTAATACTTTTATCTTTTTGACGATAAGCTCTCATGAACAGCAATTGTCACAAAGCAATTTTTTCGAAGCACTGGGGAAGCACGGTCGTTGTTGCTGAAACAGCCGCGTCTCAGGGCAAGGGGAAAGAAAAGTCCACCCAGACAGGCTCTTCTCGCACCATTTTGCGTCGCAGCACGGTCAAAATGTACAGCGACGAATTAGATCGTTTGATTGCGCCGCTGCGTAGCAGCTACCGCACTGCGGCCTTGATTGTGTGGAGCCTGGGTTACGCTTTGCAAAGCGCCAAAGCCAGTGGCACGGCTGACACGGCTGGCGCCAATGCGGCGAGTGTCTTGCCAGCCCCCCTGCCCTCTCTACCCGCCACGGCACTGCCCACCAACGGCGTGGTCAGCAGCGGTGCGGCCACCATTGCCAGCACAGGCGCGACCATGGCAATTCGCCAAAGCAGCGACAAGGCCAGCATCAACTGGAGCAGCTTTAACGTGGGCAGCGCCGCCACGGTGAACATTGTGCAGCCCAGCAGCAGCGCCACCTTGCTCAACCGCGTGGTGGGCAGCGATGCCAGCCAGATTATGGGCAGCATCAACGCCAATGGGCAGGTGATTTTGGTCAACCCCAATGGCGTGGTGTTTGGCAACAATGGCTCGGTAACGGCCAGCAGCTTTACCGCCAGCACCTTTGGCCTGAGCGATACGGATTTTGCGGCGGGCAATTACCGTTACCAGCGTGACGCCCAGGGCGCGGGTGCGACGGCGGGGATTTTGAACCAAGGCAGCTTGCAAACCCGGGGCGGCTATGTGGCGCTGATTGGCGCGAGCGTGACCAACGACGGGAAAATCAGCACGCAAGGCGGCCCCGTGGTGATGGCTGCGGGGCAGAGTGTGAAGTTGGCGGGCGATGCCAGCGGTGTAGGCAATGCCAACAGCACCAGCGGCATCCACATCCCCTTGAGCGCCAGCGGCAAGATTCGCTTGCAGCTGGACCCTTCGGTACTCAATAGCGCAGTGAGCAACACGGCCCATGGCGTGATTCGCACCGAGGGCGGGCAGGTATTGATGCAGGCCGGGGCCTTGAGTGACGCCATGGCCAGTGTGTTGCAGTCGGGCAGCGTGGACAGCAGCGGGCTGCAAGGCGGCGCGGTGACTTTGCAGGCCGATCGCGGGCGCATTAGGGTGGACGGGCAGATTCGCGCCAACAGCATAGGCGGCATCAGCCCCGGCGATGCAGGGGCAAGCCCAGGCGGCAAGGGCGGGGACATTGTGATTGGGCGCGATGCGGCAACCGGCGTTTTGGCCCTAGACACGGATGCCAGTGGCGCGCATTTGGAGAGCCAAGGTGGTTTTGTGGAGACTTCTGCGGACCACTTGAAGACCGATGGAATCCGCGTGAAGGCGCGCGAGTGGTTGCTAGACCCGACCAACATCACGATTGCCGCCAGCGGGGCCTCGGGTACGCCCTACAACAGCAATTACACCGCAGGGGCGGATTCGGTGATTTTGGCCTCGGACATTGCCAATTCGCTCAACACAGGCACGGGGGTGACGATTGCCACGGGTGCCACGGGGGCGGGCGCGGGCAATATCAATGTGAACGCCAGCATTGCAAAAACCGCAGGCGGCGATGCCACGTTGACGCTCAGGGCGCATAACGACATTGTGCTGGCGGCGGGTAAGACGATCAGTTCAACCGCGGGCAAGTTGGACGTGGTGTTGAACAGCGATGTGGACGGTGGCGGCGCAGGCGCTATTGTGATGAATGCGGGCGCGGGCATTAGCAGTCGGGGAGGCAATATTGCGCTGGGGGGAGGGTCAGCGGGTAACGCCACGGGGGTGGCTGCGGGCAATGCCACCAATCTCAATGGTGTGGCGATGAACAGCGCAACGCTCAATGCCGAAGGGGGCAATGTGTCGGTGTTGGGCAAGGGCATGACGGGCTTTGTTCTTGGCACGGGCGTGAACTTGACTGGGAGCAGCGTGAGCACCACGGGCGCGGGCACGATCACGATGTCCGGCAGTACGAACGCGACCTCCGCCCAATCCATTGGTCTGCAGTTAACCGGTTCCAGCGTCATAGGCGGGGACACGGGGGCTGTCTCGATCACGGGGGCAAACACGGGTGTTGGCACGAGCGGCAATTATCATGGCGTGCGGCTCAATGCCAGCGGCAGTGTGGATTCGTTGGTGACCTCCACGGGGGGCAATGTGTCGGTCACCGGATCGGGTGGAGGGCTGTCCACCGGCACTGCGGCGTTTAACTATGGTGTGTCTATTGCTAAAGGGCTGATTACGGCCGGTGGCAATGGCACGGTAACGGTAAGGGGCACAGCGGGCCCCAGCATAGGCGGCAATAATTTTGGGGTTGGGCTGCTGAGCAGCACTTTTGGCCATGGCATTGCTTCGTCGGGCGGGGCCATTACGGTCACGGGCATTGGCAGCTCTAGCAGCGCCACGAACGCAGGCATTCGGTTTTATAACGGCTTCAAAGCCAGCATTGCCAGCGGGAACAATGCCCCCGTGACGCTGGTGACAGACAGTTTGGTGATGGATGCCGGCACGGGCTTAATTTCTGCGGGCACGGGCACGGTGACCCTTCAAAACCGAACCGGCACCACCGCCATCAACGTTGGGGGCACGGGCACCGACACGGTAACAGGCAGCGCGCTCAAGCTAGACATCTCTGGCGCAGAGCTGGGCGCGATCACCGCAGGCACGCTGGTGATTGGGCGCAACGATGCCACGGGCTCGGGCAACATGACCACGGGCGCATTCAACATGGGGGCCATGGGCAACACCAGCGGCAATTTGACGCTGCTCAGTGGCAACGACATTACCCTAGGCGGCGCACTGACGAAGACGGCAGGCGGCGATGCCAAGCTGATGCTCAACGCAGTCAATGGCATTACGGTGAATGCACCGATCAGCGCCAGCGTTGGCAAGCTCGATGTGGAGGGCAAGGCCAACGGGGGCGCCCCCGTGGTGGCCAACAGCAAGGGGTTTACGCTGGCGAGCACCCTCAACACCAATGGTGGCACGGCGACTTTGAGCGGCAGCAATGCGTCCGCCGGGGCGGGCATGACGTTCAGCGCAACCTCAGGCATCACGGCCGACTCTTACACGGTCAAGGGCAGCAGCGCCACGGGC
>JBIPME010000130.1:0-5649 GCA_044369275.1 Rhodoferax sp. | reverse complement strand
TGCGGGTCGCCAAGAATCGGGGCACTCCATGTTCACGCTAGAGGCGCACATCCACTATTTGCACGAAGTCAAACGCGGCACGCCAGTCGAGGTGCATACGCAGTTGCTGGCACACGATGCCAAACGTGTGCACCTTGCTTTGGGTTTGTATGCGCAGGGGCAGTCGCAGCTGCTGGCTTTTAGCGAGCAAATTTTGCTCAATGTGGACATGGCAGGTCCGCGTGGCAGCGCTTTTGTGCCGGCGGTCGCGGCCCGTGTGCAAGCGGTGCAGGCTTTGCATGCCGGGCTTGCGTGGCCCCAGTACGTGGGGCATGTGATTGCCTTGCCCGCAGCCTCGACCGCAGCGACGGGAACCACGGCCACGCCATGACACTGCCTGGCATGGACACCTTACCCCGCACAATGCATGGCGTTGTGCTGACGGGTTTTGGTGGCCCTGCGTGTTTGCAGTACCGAGAAGATTTGCCTGTGCCCCAGCCGCAGCCCGGCGAGGTGCTGATTCGGGTGGGGGCCAGCACGGTCAACAATACGGACATCAACACCCGCGTGGGCTGGTACTCCAAAACCGTGGATGCGGCCACTTCCAGCGGCGGCGCAGTTTTTGATACGGCCCAAGACGCCGACCCGAGCTGGGGGGCTATGCCCATGGTGTTTCCCCGCATTCAGGGCGCGGACTGCTGTGGCCGCATTGTGGCCGTGGGCTTGGGGGTGGATGCCAGCCGCCTGGGCCAGCGCGTGCTGGTGCGCCCGATTTTGCGTGCGTACACCCATTTCCAACCCTACCGCTGCTGGTACTTGGGGTCCGAGTGCGATGGTGCGTTTGCCCAATACACCAAGGTGCCCAGCAGTGCCGCGCTGCCCATTGAAAGCCAGCTCAGCGACGGCGAGTTGGCCAGCTTCGCCTGCGCCTACTCGACGGCAGAAAATTTGCTAGAACGTGCCGCAGTCCAGCCGGGCATGCGCGTACTCGTCACCGGGGCCTCTGGCGGCGTGGGCAGCGCTGCCGTGCAATTGGCCAAGCGGCGTGGTGCCCAAGTGTGGGCCCAAGCGGCCCTTGAAAAACATGCGGCCATGCAGGTTTTGGGCGCGGACCGTTTGTTGACGCGGGATGCCGATTTGCGTGAACAGTTGGGGCCCGAGCAGGTGGACGTGGTGGTGGATTTGGTGGGCGGCGCGCAATGGCCGCAGTTGTTGACCCTGCTGCGCCGTGGCGGTTGCTACGCCTGTTCCGGAGCGATTGCGGGGCCCATGGTGACGTTGGACTTGCGCACTTTGTACCTGAACGACCTGCGTTTGCTGGGCTGCACTTTCCAAGAAGACTTTATTTTTGAGCAACTGCTGGGCTACATAGAGCGCGGCGAAATTCGCCCCGTGCTTGCCAAAACCTATGCCTTGCGTGATATCGCGCAGGCACAGGCTGACTTTGTGGCCAAGACCATGGTTGGAAAAATTGTATTGCTGCCCCCGTAAGACAAGCTACCTTTTTGCCATCTATGGACAACCTACCCACGCCTTCACAACCAACGCAACCAACCGACGCAACCCAACCAACCCAACCCAACCGACGCAATCAACGACGTAACCAATGGATCAACCAATGACGCAACCCATAGCCCAACCCATTGCCCCACAACTGCATGCGCAAAGTCGCATCACCACGCCCCTAGAGGGAACACCGGCCCCCGCGTGGGACGCAGACGCCCCGATTGCGGCACCCTTGCACCTGTACGAGACACAGGTGCTGGCGCAGTGGGTGGACTACAACGGCCACATGAGCGAGTCGTGTTATTTGCTGGTGTTTGGCGACCATTCGGATGCGTTTTTTCGCTACATCGGCGTTGACGAGGCCTACCGCCAACAAGCGGGGCACTCTTTTTATACGGTGCAGACCCATATTCACCATTTGCGCGAAGTCGCACAGGGCGAGCCCCTGCGTCTGAGCATGCAACTGCTGGACTATGACGCCAAAAGAGTGCATGTGTTCCACAGCATGCACCACGCCCGCAGTGGCGACGTGCTGGCCGTCGCCGAGCAAATGCTGGTGCATGTGAACATGGCGCAAGGTCGCTCAGCGGCCATGCCCGCTTTCTTGCAGCAGCGTGTGCAAGCCATAGCCCAGTCGCACGCCCGTTTGGACAAGCCCGCGCAAGTGGGGCGCACCATCGAAATACGCCGTGCTGCGGTTTAACTCCTCCATTTTGAATAAGGCCTCACTATGCAATTCGCGCTAACCACCGAGCAAACCATGATTGTGCAAACCGTGCGATCTTTTGTGGAAAAAGAACTCTACCCCTTTGAAGACGAGGTGGAGCGACTTGATGCGGTGCCGCCTGAGTTGGTGCACAGCATCCAAGCCAAGGCCCAAGAGGTCGGTTTGTACGCGGCCAATATGCCCGCCGAGTTGGGCGGCGGCGGCTTAGACAACTTCACCATTGCGCTCTTGGAGCGCGAGCTGGGTCGGGCTTCGTATGCTTTGCAAATGCTCATTGCGCGACCCAGCAATATTTTGCGGGCTTGCCAAGGCGCGCAAATTGAGGAGTATTTGCTGCCCACCATCCAAGGCCACCGCCACGATTGCTTGGCCATGACCGAACCCAACGCAGGCTCGGACGTTCGGGGCATGCAAACCCGGGCCGTGCGCGATGGCAGCGCTGAGAATGCCGACTACCTGATCAACGGCACCAAGCACTTTATCAGCCATGCCGACATGAGCGATTTTGTGGTGCTGTTTGCGGCCACGGGCGTGGAAGACACTGCGCACGGACCTAAGAAAAAAATCACCGGATTTTTGGTGGACTTGGACTCCCCTGGCCTGACCGTTCGGCGCGGGCCGGCCTGTGTGTCGCACCGCGGTTACCACCAGTGCGAGCTGTTTTTTACCGACTGCCGGGTGCCAGCCTACAAGCGTTTGGGTGACGAAGGCGAGGGCTTTTCCCTGATGGGGCAGTGGCTGGGGGCAACCCGACTCACGGTTGCAGCAACCAGCGTGGGGCGTGGTCGGCGTGTTTTGGACATGGCCACCGAGTGGGCGGCGACACGGCGGCAATTTGGCCAAACGATTGGCAGGTTTCAAGGCACGGGCTTCAAACTCGCCGACATGGCAACCGAGCTAGAGGCCGCCGAATTACTCACCCTGCAAGCCGCTTGGAAGTGCGACCAAGGCGCTATGACGGACTCGGATGCGGCCATGGCCAAGCTGTTCGCCTCCGAAACGCTGGCTCGCATTACCGACCAAACCTTGCAAATTTTTGGCGGCATGGGCTTGATGGGGCAGTTGCCGATTGAACGCTTTTGGCGCGACGCCCGGGTGGAGCGCATTTGGGATGGCACCAGCGAAATCCAGCGCCATATTATTTCCCGTGCCATGTTGCGTGCGCATGGCGGCTGAGCCCGTGGATAGTTCTTAAAACCAGTTCTTTCAGCCTATTCCCAATAGCTTTTTTTAAAGCTTGTTTTTAAAGCGTATTTTGTAAAGCCTATGTATGTCTGATCTCTCGATACACCACGGTGCTTTGCGCCGTTTGCTGTCACCGCGCCATATTGCCGTGTTCGGCGGCCAAGCGGCTACGCAGGTGATCCGCCAATGCCGCCAACTTGGGTTTGCTGGCGAGATTTGGCCGGTACACCCTACACGTGCCACGCTAGAGGGCTTGGCGTGTTACCCCAGCGTCGCTGCCTTGCCGCAAGCGCCGGATGCGAGTTTCATCGCGGTGCCCCGCGAGGCCACGGTCGAAATCGTGGCGCAACTGAGTGCACGCGGTGCGGGCGGGGCTATTTGCTACGCTTCGGGTTTTGCCGAGGTCGGCGAACAAGGCATGGTTTTGCAGCAGCAGCTGGTGCGCAATGCCGCTGGCATGGCCTTGGTCGGCCCGAACTGCTATGGCTTGCTGAACTACCTCGATGGCGTGGCCTTGTGGCCTGACCAGCATGGGGGCGAGCGCCTGCAGCGCGGTGTGGCCTTGATTACCCAGAGTGGCAACATCGGCTTGAACCTCACGATGCAGTGCCGCGCCTTGCCCCTGGCTTACCTGGTCACGGTGGGCAACAAGGCGGGCGAGTCCATAGAGAACTTGGTCGATGCGCTGTTGGCCGATGCCCGCGTGAGCGTGATTGGCATGCACATTGAAGGCTTGGATGACGTGGCCGCCTTTTCCCGGGTGGCCCTCAAGGCCTTGCGCCAAGGCGTGCCCTTGGTTGCGCTCAAGGCGGGCTCCTCGGAGCTGGGCGCCAAAACCACCATGAGCCACACCAGCTCGCTGGCAGGCCCCGATGTTTTGTACGATGCCCTGTTCGCGCGGCTGGGCGTGGCGCGGGTGCGTGACCCCGTGGCCTTGCTGGAGACCTGCAAGTTCTTGCACGTGCATGGCGCGTTGCCCGGGCGTCGCATTATTTCGGCCAGTTGCTCAGGCGGCGAGGCCTCGCTGGTGGCCGATTTGGCGCAGCCGCGTGGCCTGGAAATGCCCGCCATTCCAGCGGCTGCGCAAAGCCAGTTGGCGGCGGTCTTGGGGGAGCGGGTGCATGTGGCCAACCCTTTGGACTACAACACCTATATTTGGGGCGACTTGGGCGCCCAAACCGCCTGCTTCAGCGCCCTGATGGCATGCCAGTTTGATGCCCATTTGTTGGTGCTGGACTACCCCCGTTTGGACCGTTGCAATGCGGACAGCTGGGCCGGCACCTTGCAGGCTTTCGTGTCTGCAGCCCAAGCCGGTGGCAAGGGGGCCACCGTGGTGGCGTCGTTGCCAGAGGATTTGCCAGAAATCCATGCCAAGGCCTTGTTGGCGCAAGGTGTGGCCCCCATGCAGGGCCTGCCCGACTGCATAGACGCCATAGCCCATGCGGCCATGCTGGGCCAAGTGCGCCGCAACCTAGACCACATTAGCCCTTTGGAGCCCGCCATTCCTTTGCCCCCTGCGACGCAGCGCTTGGCGCAAGCCCGCACCCACGATGAGGCGGCCAGCAAACGGGCGCTGGCGGCCTATGGCCTGCCCATTCCCCAAGGCCGTGTACTCTGCGCCGCTGAGGTGCTGGACTATGCCCAGGGCTTGGGCTACCCCGTAGTGCTCAAAGCCGTGTCCTCGCAATTGGCGCACAAAAGCGAAGCGGGTGCGGTGCAGATCAATTTGCAAAACGCCAGCCAATTGCGTGCGGCTTTGGCCCAGATGGCACACCTGTCCACGCAATTTTTGGTAGAGCAAATGGCCTCCCGTGGGGTCGTTGAGGTCATTGTGGGGGTGCAGCGCGATGCCCAGTTTGGCCTGTCCCTCACCCTGGGGGCGGGGGGCGTGCTGGTCGAACTCTTGCAAGACGCTTGCACCCTGCTGTTTCCCGTGCAGCGCAGTGCGGTGCAGGCGGCTTTGGCATCTTTGCGCATAGCGCCCTTGCTCGCTGGGTTTCGGGGGCGTCCCGAAGGCGATGTGACGGCCTTGGTAGATGCCATCATGGCGGTCGTCGCATACGCCCAAGCCAATGCCAGCACCTTGTTGGAGCTGGACGTTAACCCGATTGTGGTCATGCCCCAAGGCCAAGGTGTTTTGGCCGTGGATGCCCTGATTCGCAGCCTAGGAGATTGCCATGTCTGAATCTGAACCCCTTCCCCATCCTCTTCCTCTTCCTCTTCCTCTTGCATCCCCAGCGGTGCGCACCCAT
>JBIPME010000129.1:0-5717 GCA_044369275.1 Rhodoferax sp. | reverse complement strand
ACCACATCGCCGCGCTGGGCATTGCGCGCACGTTTCAAAACATTGAGCTGTTTGAGCATGCCAGCGTGCTCAAAAATTTGCTGATTGGCCGCCATGCGCACCGCCAATCTGGGTTTTGGAAAGATGTCGTGTTCTCGCCCACGGTGCACGCGGCGGAGCTGGCCACGCGCAAAAAGGCGGAAGAGGTCATTGATTTTTTGAACCTGCAGCACTACCGCGATACGCTGGTTGGGGGCCTGCCCTACGGCGTTCGCAAAGTGGTGGAGTTGGCACGTGCCCTGTGCACGCAGCCCAAGCTGCTGCTGCTTGATGAGCCTTCGAGTGGCTTGAATGTGGAGGAGACCGAGGACATGGCCTTTTGGATTCAAGACATCAAAAACGAGTTGGGCATCACGGTGCTGATGGTCGAGCATGACATGGGCTTGGTGTCCAAAGTCTCAGACCGGGTGCTGGCAATGAACCAAGGCGAGGTACTGGCCATTGGCACGCCAAGCGAAGTGCAAAACAACCCCGCGGTGGTGCAGGCCTACCTGGGCTCGGTCGATGACGTGCAAGACCTGCGCCGCCCCCCAACGCATGGCCCCCATGATCCCCATGGCCCCTACGTGCAATACCTGCAAAGTGGGGAAGCGGCGCAACACGCCCCCGCAACCAAGGAGGCGCCATGAGTGCACTGCCCCCGGCCATCAGCGATATGCCGGTATTGAAATTGCTGAATGTGGAGAGCGCTTACGGCCCCATCAAAGCCATTCGTGGTGTCAGCTTGCATGTGTCGCGCGGCACCATTGTGACGGTCTTGGGCTCCAACGGCGCGGGTAAAACGACCATTCTCAAAACCATCTCCGGCATTTTGGACCCGCACAAAGGCAGCGTGGAGTTCAAGGGCGAAAACATCACCGCCTGCGACCCCGCTTTCATCGTGCAGCAAGGCTTAAGCCATGTGCCCGAGGGGCGCGAGGTGTTTCCTTTGCTCAGCGTGGCAGACAATTTGCGCATGGGCGCCTACACCCGCTCGGACAGGGACGGGGTCGCGAAAGACCTGGAGCAGGTGCACCGCTACTTTCCGGTCCTCAAAGACTGCGCGCAGCAGTATGCCGGGCTGCTGTCGGGTGGGCAGCAGCAAATGCTGGCGATTTCGCGGGCCTTGATGGCGGACCCTGACTTGATTTTGTTGGACGAGCCCAGCCTGGGCCTCTCGCCCAAATTGACCAAAGAGATTTTTGAAATCGTGGTGCGCATTAACCGCGAGCGCGGCACCACGATTTTGCTGGTCGAGCAAAACGCCAATATGGCACTGAATGTCTCGGATTACGGTTACGTGCTCGAGAGCGGGCGCATTGTGATGGAAGACACCTGTGCACGCTTGCGCGACAAGGACGACATCAAAGAGTTTTACCTGGGTATCAAAGAAACAGGTTTACGCGGCGAGCGGCGTTGGAAAAAGAAAAAAAATTGGAGATAAACATGCCACAACGGTCTGGTTTTGCCATGCGCAGACTTTGGAACACTAGCGTGCCCCAGAGCGTGCCTGCCCCCGCGTTGCAGGGCGACACGCTGACGGCCATGTTTTGGAACGCGGTCCAAGCGCGTGGCCCCGAGGTGTGGCTGCGAGAAAAACATTTGGGCATCTGGCGCAGCTGGACTTGGGACCAAACGGGCGTTGCGGTACGTGAAATTGCGGCGGGCATGCTCAGTCTGGGGTTTGCTGCGGGCGAGTGCGCCTCGATTTTGGCCAACACCGTGGTGCCCTGGGTGTGGGCCGATTTTGCAATTTTGTCCTGCGGTGGGGTCTCTAGCGGGGTCTACCCGACGGATGCCCCTTCGCAGTTGCAGTTTCTTTGCCAAGACGCTCGCAGCACCATTTTGTTTGTGGAAGACGACGAGCAACTGGACAAAGCCTTGGAAGTGCGCGCCGATTTGCCCTTGCTGCGCAAAATCGTGGTGTTCGATATGGAGGGCCTGCGCCAGTTTGATGACCCCGGCGTGCTGTCTTTAGACGCTTTGCGCGCATTGGGCCGCGAATATTTGCATGCGCATGCCCAAGACTTGCAAGCGCGCATTGACCAGTGCAAGCCAAGCGACCTGGCGATTTTGATTTACACCTCTGGCACCACGGGCAAGCCCAAAGGTGCCATGCATTTGCACAGCGGTTTGGTCTACACCACGCGTGGTTACAGCACGGTGATTGCGCAAGATGCCAAGGACGAGCGCATGTGCTTTTTGCCCCTGTGCCACATTGCAGAGCGCATCGGTGGGCAATACTTTTCCATGTACACGGGCACCAAACTCAATTTCGTTGAAAACCCCGAAACCGTAGCGGAGAACGTGCGCGAAATTGCCCCCACGGTCTTTACGGCGGTCCCGCGTGTTTGGGAAAAATTTTATTCTGCGGTCACGCTGGCCTTGCAAGAGGCCAGTCCTGTGCAGCAGTGGATGTACCGCTGGAGCATCCAAACGGGGGGCTTGGTGGCCGACCAAGTGCTGGCGGGCCAAGCCGTTGCGCTGGGGCTCAAACTGCGGTTTATCGTGGCCCAGTATCTAACCCTTAACAATGTTCGCAAACTGATTGGCATCCACCGTGCGCACTTGCTGGTAACGGGGGCTGCGCCTATTTCGCCCGACTTGGTGCGTTGGTACCTGGCTTTGGGCGTTCCCATGGTGGAGGCCTATGGCCTGACCGAGACCTGCGGTGCCAGCAATGTGGTGCCTGCGCACCGCATCAAACTAGGGAGCATTGGCCCGGCTGCGCCCTACAACGAAGTGCGCATTGACGCCCATACGGGCGAGCTGCTGGTGCGGGGCATAAACGTGTTTGCAGGCTATTTCAACCAGCCGGAAAAAACCGCCGAAGTCCTGGATGCGCAAGGTTGGTTGCATACCGGTGATGTGGGGGTACAAGACAGCGATGGTTACTTTCGTGTGACAGACCGCATGAAAGACATCATCATCACGGCGGGTGGCAAAAACGTCACGCCCAGCGCATTGGAAAACGATCTTAAATTCTCCCACTACATCACCGACGCGGTGGTGATCGGTGATCGGCGTGCCTACCTCTGCGCCATCATCATGATTGACCAAGACAATGTAGAAAAATTTGCGCAAGACCAAGCCATTCCCTTTAGCAATTACGCCTCCTTGACCAAAGCGCCTGCGGTGCAGGCGCTGATCCAGGCCGAAGTGGACCGGGTCAACAAAAAGTTTGCGCGTGTAGAGCAAATCAAAAAATTCTTTTTACTCGACACCCAACTCACTGCCGAGGACGAAGAGTTGACCCCCACCATGAAGCTCAAGCGCAAGCTGGTGGAGAAAAAATATGCCCCGCAAATTGAGAGCATGTACCGTTAAACCAACCATTCAATCAACCGTTCAATCAACCGTTCAATCAACCCAAAGGAGACGCAGCCCATGAAATCCCATTTTTCCACCCCCGCTTTGCGCTGCTACAGCGCGATTGCGCTCAGCCTCATTGCTGGTTTGGCCCAGGCCCAGGCGCAGGTGCAGCAAGGCATTCGCAACGATGAAATTGTGTTGGGTTCTATTTTGGATTTGTCCGGCCCTATCGCGGGGTTTGGCAAACAAGCACGCTTGGGCATGTTGCTGGCGGTCGATGAAATTAATGAGCAAGGTGGTGTGAATGGGCGAAAACTCAAACTATTGGTGGAAGACTCTGCGTACGACCCTAAAAAAGCCGTTCTCGCCGCGCAAAAGCTGGTGAACCAAGACAAAATTTTCATGATGGTGGGCCATATTGGCACCGCACAAAATATGGCGGCAATGCCGATTCAGTTTGAAAAAAACGTCATTAATTTCTTCCCCATCACTGCGGCGCGTGAGATGTACGAGCCTTTCCATAGGCTGAAATATTCGTTTACTGCCACCTACTATGACCAAATGCGTATGGCTGTGCCTAAGATTTCTAAAGAGAAAAACGCTAAAAAAGTATGCGCTTTGTACCAAGATGATGATTTTGGAATGGAAATCATCAAAGGCGCAGAAGAAGGCCTCAAAGCCCAGGCAATGGTTTTTGCAGAGAAAACCAGTTACAAGCGGGGCGCTACGGATTTTTATTCCCAAGTGTCCAAACTGCAGTCGGCTGGCTGTGACATGGTGGTGCTGGGAACCTTGATTCGTGAAACCATAGGCGCGATCAGCACCGCACGCAAACTGGGCTTTAACCCAATTTTCCTAGGTTCCAGCGGGGCCTACACCGATCTTATTCACAAATTGGGCGGAAAATCCATGGACGGCTTGTATGCCACCATGACGGTGCAAAACCCCTATGTGGACGAACAAACGCCTGCGATGCGGTTTTGGGCGAACAAATACAAAACCAAATTCAATGAAGACCCTGCGGTTTTCTCGGTGTACGGCTACAACATCATCAACAATTTTGCCGCCGCAGCCAACAAGGCGGGCAAGAATTTAAACACCGACAGCTTTATCAAAGTCATGGACTCTTACACCATTGCCAGCGATATTTTTGGCAGTCCCGCACAAAACTTTAGTGCGAAAAAACGCTTGGGTAGCAATGCCTCGCGTATTTCCCAGATTGTGGATGGCAAGTGGAAAGTGGTGTCCGAGTACATGGAAGACCGTTTGGCCACTCGCCCCTAAAACCGGGCAGGGGATGTTGATTTTAATCCGTCCCCAATTTTCTAAGCTTAATTTGGTTTCTGTATAAACGAGTATCTGACCCCAATTTAAATACGTTGGCATTTTGGCGGCGCTGCGTTATTCTCTGCACCTTAAGTAATTTTCAGGAGTGCGAGATGGTTACCGCTGCAGAAATTTCCCATTTAGAAGAAAAAGGCCTTTATTCTGCTGGGCAAGAGCACGATGCGTGTGGTGTTGGATTTGTCGCACATATCCGAGGTGAAAAAAGCCACGCCATCGTCAAGAACGCGCTCAAAATTTTAGAAAATTTAGACCACCGGGGCGCGGTGGGGGCCGACAAGTTGATGGGCGATGGGGCTGGCATATTGATTCAGCTGCCCGATGCCCTGTACCGCGAAGAAATGGCGCTACAAGGCGTGCATTTGCCTCCGCTTGGGGAGTACGGCGTAGGCATGATATTTCTGCCCTAAGAGCATGCTTCGCGTTTGGCCTGCGAGCAAGAGATGGAGCGGGCCATCAAGGCTGAAGGCCAGGTGCTGCTGGGTTGGCGCGATGTACCCGTGAACCGTGACATGCCCATGTCCCCTACGGTGCGCGAAAAAGAGCCTGTTTTGCGCCAAGTTTTCATTGGCCGTGGCAACGACATCATCGTGCAAGATGCGCTGGAGCGTAAGCTGTATGTGATTCGAAAAACAGCCAGTGCAGCGATTCAAAACCTGCATTTAAAGCACAGCAAGGAATACTATGTTCCGAGCATGTCGAGCCGCACAGTGGTTTACAAAGGCCTTTTGTTGGCCGACCAAGTGGGCACGTATTTCCGCGATTTGGAAGATGCGCGCTGCGTGTCCGCACTGGGCTTGGTGCACCAGCGGTTTTCCACGAATACGTTCCCAGAATGGCCTTTGGCCCACCCGTACCGCTACGTGGCGCACAACGGTGAAATCAACACGGTCAAAGGCAATTACAACTGGATGAAAGCCCGCGAGGGGGTCATGTCTTCCCCGGTGCTCGGGGCGGATTTGCAAAAGCTGTACCCCATCAGCTTTGCCGGGCAGTCGGACACGGCCACGTTCGATAACTGTCTGGAGTTGTTAACCATGGCG
>JBIPME010000128.1:0-5722 GCA_044369275.1 Rhodoferax sp. | reverse complement strand
AGCCGTACCGCTCGTGAGCAGCGCAGCAGGCAAGCTGCCATTGATTTTGGTGGTGGACGACTCCATCACGGTGCGCCGTGTCACGCAACGGTTGCTCAACCGGGAAGGCTTTCGCGTGCTCACGGCCAACGATGGTTTGCAAGCACTGGATGCGATGCGCGCAGAGAAGCCTGCGGTGGTGGTGTCAGATATCGAAATGCCGCGCATGGATGGCTTTGAGCTGGCACGCAACGTCCGTGCGGATGTTCGTTTGGCGGATGTGCCGATTATTATGATCACCTCCCGCATCGCGCAAAAGCATGCCGACCATGCGGCCTCCCTGGGGGTTAACGATTACCTAGGGAAGCCTTATTCTGAAGAGCGTTTACTGACTTTGGTTCGCAATTATTGTGGAATTTCTACGGAATTCTAATAATTTTGGATTATCAGGTTTCAGGTTTCAGGTTTCAGGGTTTGTTTTTTGGTTTTGTGGCGATTTAAGCTGCACTTGCACTTGCACTTGCTGTTCTCATTTTTTGAGAACGGCATAGCGTGCCAGGGTGCGCTCCCGTGCTTGCACATGGTCTACGATGGGCCAAGGGTAATCTTGCCCTAGGGTGACCCCGGCTGCAGCGAGTTCTAGCGGCGCAGCCAGCCAAGGTGCATGCACCATTTTGGCGGGGAGTTTGGCCAAGGCGGGGAGATAACGTTGAATGAACTTGCCTTGCGCATCGAATTTTTGACTTTGCGTAACCGGGTTAAAAATACGGAAATAGGGCTGTGCATCGCAACCGCTGGAACTCACCCATTGCCAGCCGCCATTGTTGGCAGACAGATCAAAGTCATTGAGCTGCTCTGCAAAATACCGTTCACCCCAGCGCCAATCAATGCCCAAATGCTTGACCAAAAAACTAGCGGCGACCATGCGCAAGCGGTTGTGCATATAGCCGGTTTGGTTGAGTTGGTGCATGGCCGCATCGACGATGGGGTATCCCGTGCGCCCCTCGCACCAAGCGGCGAAGTGGCTTTGGGCTTGGGGACCGCTTTCCCACACAATAGCTTGGTATTCTGGTTTGAAGGCTTGGGTGGCTGCGTGGGGAAAGTTGGCCAAAATTTGAAAGTAAAAATCGCGCCAGATGAGTTCCCCCAACCATGTGCGCGCACCTGCTGGCTCCGACCCAAGGCGGCTTTGCGCCAAATGGACAAGCTTTCGAATCGACACGGTGCCAAAGCGCAGGTGAACACCGAGGTAGCTCGGCCCTTTGATGGCGGGAAAGTTCCGGCTTGCATCGTAAGCATCTAAACGATGGTCAAAATCCGCCAGCAAAAGCTGCGCACCAGAGATGCCTGCGGGTAGGCGCAGGCGTCCCGCAGGGGCCGCTTCAAAACCAATGTCTTGTAAGTTGGGAACCGGGCTGCGGTACTTTTCAGGTCTGGGCATGAGCGCAGGCACCGTGGACGGCAGTGCAAAGGGCTGCACGGGCTGGTTGTCTGTCTTGGCCAGCCATGCGCGTTGGTAGGGGGTGAAAACGCTGTAGGGTTTGGCCGATTGGGTCAGCAGCTCCTGCGTTTGCCAAATTACATGGTCTTTGAGCAACTCGAATGCCACACCTTGGTGCAGCAGCGTGTTTTGGACGTGGGCATCTCTCTCGGTGGCATAGGGTTCGTAATCGCGCGCGGCAAACACGGCGTCGACTTGCAGTTCGGCGCTGAGGGCCAAGATGCTGCTGGCCGCTGCGCCGTGCACCACGATCAAGCCCGCTTCGGGGTGGTGGGCCAAACTGCGCAATGCATTGTCTAGTTCTACCAGCGAAGCCTGAATAAACGCGATTCGGCTATCGTTTTTCTGCAATGTTTTTAGAATTTCTGTGTCCAAAACAAAGACGCAATGCACCGCTTCGCAGCGCTCTAAAGCGGTTGCTAAAGCAGCGTTATCTTCTGTGCGTAAATCACGCCGAAACCACACCAAACCAGTTTGAAAATGCTTTTGCATAGGAGCCGCTAAAATGGAAAAATGACCGGTGATTTTGCATCCTTTAACCTGAACCTGACCAACCATTTTTTGATTGCCATGCCTGCTTTGCAAGATGGCCTGTTTAGTAAAAGTGTGGTTTATATTTGTGAACACAATGCCCGCGGTGCTTTAGGGCTTGTGATTAACAAACCCACCGATTTCACGCTGTCCGATCTCCTTCAGAAAGTTGATATTTCTGTGCAATTGCCAGAGCAAAGTACGGGCCTTGTGGTGCATGGTGGGCCGGTGCACACGGAGCGGGGGTTTATTTTGCATGACACCGCGCCCGACCGTGCCCCCTACAACTCCACGGTGCAAATCAGCGGGGGATTGGAGATGACCACTTCCAAAGATGTGCTGCATGCCTTGGCGCAAGGTACGGGGCCGCACCGGCATCTGGCCGCGCTGGGTTACGCAGCCTGGTCCGAAGGGCAGTTGGAGGGTGAAATTGCCAATAATTCTTGGCTCACCGTAGCGGCGCAGCACCACCTCATTTTTGATACGCCCATGGCGCAGCGTTACGATAAAGCGATGGCGTTGCTGGGCTTGCAGGCATGGATGATTTCCTCCGAAGTTGGCCACGCATGAACAGCCCAGCACCAGGCGCCCAAGCACTTTTAATTTCTGCGGATTGCACCTCGTTCATTGCCTTTGACTTTGGCATGAAGCGCACAGGCGTTGCAGTCGGCAATCGCCTTACCCGCACCGCCCAGGCCCAGGGCTCTATCCATGCGCAGGGCGATGCCCGGTTTGTGCACATTGCCCGCTACCTCAAGGAGTGGCAGCCCGATGCCATTGTGATTGGCGTTCCCTACCACCCCGATGGCGCAGCCCACGAGAATACGGCGCGTGCGAAAAAGTTTGGACGCCAGCTGCACGGGCGCTTTGGTTTGGCGGTATTTGAGGTCGATGAGCGTTACAGCACCACGCAAGCCCATTCGATGGGGGCCAGCGATTTGGATGCAGCATCTGCATGCATTATTTTGGAGCAATTTTTAAGGAGTTTGCCGTGAGCATGCTGACTTTGGACGCGCAAGCGCTGTACCTTGAATTACGCACTGCGGTGCAAGCCCTGCGCCAACCGCAGTGCCACTTGGTGGGCATAACTTCGGGTGGCGCTTGGTTGGCACAGCGTTTGCAAACCGAGCTGCAATGGCCACAGCCGTATGGCAGTATTTCGTCGGTCATGCACCGCGATGATTTTGCGCAGCGCGGCCTGGCCCCAGGCGGGCAAACCCAGTTGCCATTTGATATCAATGGTGCCCATCTTATTTTGCTCGATGACGTGCTCTACACAGGGCGCACCATTCGGGCTGCTTTGAATGAGCTGTTCGATTACGGTCGCCCCGCCAGTGTCAAGCTCGCCGTGTTGGTGGACCGTGGTGGGCGGGAGTTGCCGATACAGGCCGATTTTGCGGCGGTGCGTTTGACCTTGCCCGAAGCGCAAACGCTCAGGCTCGCACGCAGTGAAGATGGTGTTTTCAGTTTTCAAGTCAAGGCGCACTAAAGCATGCTCTACAAACGCAATCCCCAACTCAACCAGCATGGCGAATTGATCCATCTGTTGTCGGTAGAAGGGCTGCCCCGCAGCATCCTGACCCATATTTTGGATACGGCGACCAATTTTGTTTCAGTCAATGACCGTGAAGTCAAAAAAGTGCCCCTGCTGCGCGGCAAAAGTGTTTTCAATTTGTTTTTTGAAAACTCTACCCGCACCCGCACCACTTTTGAGATTGCAGCGACCCGGCTGTCTGCGGATGTGATCAATCTGGACATTGCCCGCTCCAGCGCCTCGAAGGGCGAGTCTTTGCTGGACACCATCTCCAACCTCAGCGCCATGGCCGCAGACATGTTCGTGGTGCGCCACAGTGAGTCCGGCGCACCGTACCTGATTGCGCAACATGTGGCACCGCATGTGCATGTGATTAACGCTGGCGATGGCCGCCATGCCCATCCAACCCAAGGGTTGTTGGACATGTTCACGATTCGTCACTACAAAAAAGACTTTACCAACCTGACGGTGGCCATCGTGGGCGATGTATTGCACTCGCGCGTGGCACGCTCCGACATCCATGCACTCACTACCTTAGGTTGCGCTGAAGTGCGGGTGGTGGGGCCTAAAACCCTGGTGCCCAGCGACATGGCGCAGATGGGGGTGCGGGTCTGCCATACCTTGGAGGAGGGTATCAAAGATTGTGACGTGGTCATCATGCTGCGGCTTCAAAACGAGCGCATGAGCGGTGCTTTATTGCCCTCGATGCAAGAGTTTTTTAAAAACTACGGACTCACCGAAGACAAGCTCCAGCATGCCAAATCTGACGTCATCGTCATGCACCCTGGGCCGATTAACCGAGGTGTGGAAATCGACTCCGCAGTGGTCGATGGCCAGCACAGCGTCATCTTGCCCCAAGTCACTTTCGGCATTGCAGTGCGCATGGCCGTCATGAGCATCGTCGCTGGCAACGAAGCTTAAGCGCAAGGACACACACTATGAATTTACTTATCCAAGGCGGGCGCGTGGTAGATCCCGCAACCGGATTTGATGCGGTCGCCGACATCGCCATTCACGAAGGCAAAATCATCGCCATTGGCAGCGCGCCAGAGGGCTTTCAAGCACAGCAAACGCTGCGGGCCGCAGGGGCGATTGTGTGCCCAGGCTTGGTGGACTTGTGCGTGCGCTTGCGTGAACCCGGCCATGAGCACGAGGGCATGCTGGCGTCCGAATTGGCTGCAGCCGTATCCGGCGGCATTACCAGCGTGGTCTGCCCGCCCGATACCGAACCCGTATTGGATGTGCCCGGCTTGGTCGATATGCTGCGTTACCGTTCAGAGCGCTTGCGCCAAGCGCGGGTGTTTCCCTTGGGTGCGCTCACGCGCAAACTCCAAGGCGAGGTGCTCAGCGAAATGGCCGCTTTGACGCAATCGGGCTGCATCGGCTTTGGCCAGGCAGAGGTTCCCCTGTCCAACACCCAAGTGCTGCAACGCGCCTTGCAGTACGCCAGCACCTTTGGGTTTACGGTTTGGTTGCGCCCGCAAGAGCTGCACCTTGGCAAAGGCGTGGCGGCCAGCGGCCCCATGGCCACCCGCTTGGGGCTCAGTGGCATACCGGTGGCTGCGGAAACCATCGCCATACATACCATTGTGGAGCTGGTGCGCAGCAGCCGTGCCCGCGTGCATTTATGCCGTATCAGCAGCGCCGAAGGTGTGGCCCTGGTGCGCCAAGCCAAAGCCCAAGGCTTGCCGATTACGGCAGACGTTAGCGTCAACTCCCTGCACCTGACGGACTCCGACATCGGCTTCTTTGACAGCCGCATGCGCTTGACCCCCCCGTTGCGCCAACAGCGCGACCGCGATGCACTGCGCGCTGCTTTGGCCGATGGCACGTTGGATGCGCTGGTGTCGGACCATACGCCCGTTGCCGACGATGCCAAAACCCTGCCGTTCGCAGAAAGCGAGCCCGGTGCCAGCGGCCTAGAGTTGCTGTTGAGCCTGACATTGCAGTGGGCGCAACAAACCCAGCAACCTCTTGCACAGGCGCTGGGCACCATTACGCACCGGGCGGCTGCTATTTTGGGCCCCCGATGCCATGCCCAATTTCCCCATATAGGCCACTTGCAAATAGGCCAGCCTGCGGATATTTGCGTCTTCCAACCCGAGCAATACTGGCAGGTGCAGCCAGCTGCTTTGCGCAGCCAAGGCAAACACACCCCTTTTGCGGGCTATGAATTA
>JBIPME010000176.1:0-4726 GCA_044369275.1 Rhodoferax sp. | reverse complement strand
AATGGCCGTGCCTATTCCAGTTTGGGCTTTGCGGGCTGGTCCATTGGCGCCCATTCTGGGCACAAGACCATGGCCTGGAAGCTGGTGCAGTTTTTGACAGCCTCTCCGCAAAACTTGCAGTGGGCGAAATTGGTGGGTGTTTTGCCCGTGCACCAAGGTGCCCAGGTGGACCCTAGTTTTGCCGGGGAGCATTGGGCGGCGTGGTTCAAAACGCTGCAGAACAAAGAGGTTTACAAACCGTATATGGCCCCTTTGTACCTGCCCGAATGGGGCCAGATGTACGACAAAACCATGGTCGAGGACGGGCAAGCCATGTTGCTTGGCAAGCGCAGCGTGGCAGAGGTTGCGCAGCGGTGGGCGCAGACTCTGGGCTATGCACAGCGCAGATTTGAAACTGAGCGCTAGCCAGCCGCAGGCAGCGCCACAACGACCTCGCCCCACACCGCCTCTCACCGCCCCTCACCGTCGCACCCACCCTGCATTAACCACCGCGCATAAACCATGGTATCTACCCCTTACCCTGTGTTTTTTTTGAATCTCACGCGCCGCCTGCGCTGTTGTGCCCAGTACACGCTGCCTTGGATGTTGATGGCGCCTGCGCTGTTGCTGATTGTGGGCGTGCTTTGCGTGCCTTTGGGCGTGGGCATTTCGTATGCCTTTCGCAGCATGTCGGTAGACAATTTGTTTGGCGAAAGCAGCTTTGTGGGGTGGGATAATTTTCGCCTTTTGGCCTCGGATTTGCGCTTGCCCAACGTGCTGCACAACACCTTGCGCTGGGTGCTGTATTCGCTTTTTTTCCAGTGTGCGCTGGGTTTGGGCTTGGCTTTGCTGCTGCGCCACACCCGTGCGAAGGGGCGCTGGTTGCATACGTTTTTGTTTTTGCCATGGGCCATACCGAGCGTGCTGACCGGGCTGATTTGGAAAATGCTTTTGAGCCCGCAGACCAGCCCTTTGCCGCATGGGTTGGCGCAGCTAGGCATCTTGCCTGGGGCCATGGATATTTTGGCCAGCCCGGACTTGGCGTTGTATGGCCCAGTGTTGGCCAATGTGTGGTTTGGCGTGCCATTTTTTGCGATCACGCTGTTGGCGGCCTTGCACATGATTCCAAACGATGTTTACGAGGCCGCGCAGATGGACGGGGCCTCTGGCTGGCAATGTTTTGTGCGCATTACCCTGCCTTTGATCATGCCAACCTTGCTGGTTACGCTGCTGTTGCGCTCGGTGTGGATCGTGAATTTTGGCGATTTGATTTGGGTCATGACCCAAGGCGGCCCCGCTGGGGCCACGCAAATCATGCCCACCTACTTGTTCTCTATCGCTTTCACCGACTTTAACGAGGGCTATGCCAGCGCGCTTGCGGTGGCGCAATTGCTGGTGCTCTTGCTCTACGCTGGTGTGGTGCTGCGCTTGCGCCAGCGGTGGCTGCATGGGTTTGCGCAGGAGCGGGTATGACGATGAATGTGCTGAATCTGCGCCTGAATAGGGCCTTGGACACGACGGTCGATACGGCGGTTGATACGGCGGTCGATACGGCGGTCGATGCGAGCTTGGACACAAGCAGCGCGCCCAGCAGGCCTCGTTGGGCTTGGCTGCGCAGCGCAGGGCGTTGGGCGGGGCTCTCGCTGTACCTGTTGTTTGCGCTGTTTCCGATTTACTGGTTGCTCAAGATCGCGCTAACACCCACGCGGCTGTTGTACAGCGAAGGGGTTCCTTGGTGGCCGTCGCAACTCACCTTCGCGCATTTTTCGCAGGTCTGGGCGGCCACCCAGTTTGCGGATTATTTTTGCAACAGTGTGCTGGTGTCGTTGGCGGCGGCGGGCATGGCCACGGTGTTGGCGGCGTTGGCGGGTTACGCTTTGTCGCGCTGGCAATTTCGCGGCAAAAACGTAGCCATTTTTTTCCTGCTGGTGGCGCAGATGTTCTCCATCATGCTCATGATCGTGCCCTTAAACCGCTTGCTGTCGGGCTTGGGCATGGCGGATTCTTTGCTCGGCATCGCCTTGGTGTACACCGCCATGAACGTGCCTTTTGCCAGCTTTCTCATGCAGTCTTTTATGGACGCGATTCCCCCAGACTTGGAAGACGCCGCCATGGTCGACGGCTGCACCCGTTTGCAATCCTTCTACAAAGTGGTGTTGCCGCTGAGCCTGCCCGGGCTGGCGGCTACGGCGGGGTTTGTGTTTACGGCGGCGTGGAGTGAGTTGTTTTTGGCGCTGATTTTGATCAACCGCGAATCGAGCAAGACCTTGGCGCCCGCGCTGCTGTCGTTCATTACCAAATTCAGCGTGGATTGGGGGCAGATGGCGGCGGCGTCGGTCTTGCTGTTGATTCCCGTGTGCCTGTTTTTCTCTGTCATACAACGCTACTTGGTAGCAGGCTTAAGCAGCGGCGCAGTCAAAGGTTAAGTACCACATTCAGGAGACCCTCGCATGGCATCTATCAGCTTACGTGGCGTGACTAAGAGTTTTGACGATCTCCATGTGCTCAAAGGCATTAACCTGGACGTGCTCGATGGCGAGTTTCTCGCATTGGTGGGTGAATCGGGCTGCGGTAAATCCACCCTGTTGCGGGTGATTGCCGGGCTAGAGCCGCCCAGCAGTGGCCAAATTCGCATAGGCACGCGCACCGTTAACCATGTGCCTGCAAGCGAACGCGACATCGCCATGGTGTTCCAAAGCTACGCCCTGTACCCGCATTTGAACGTGGGCCAAAACGTGGCGTTCCCACTCACCTTGCGCAGCACCGCAACCAGAACCATTGCGCACAAAGTGACGGCCATTACCCGCGCCCTGGGTTTGGCACCTTTGCTCCACTGGCGTCCGCGTGCCTTGTCGGGGGGGCAACGCCAACGGGTGGCCATGGCACGCGCCATCATCCGCCGCCCCACAGTGTTCTTGTTTGACGAGCCACTCTCCAACTTAGATGCCCAAATGCGGCTGCAAATGCGCGCAGAAATCAAGGCCCAGCACCAGCGTTTTGGCACCACCTCCATCTACGTCACCCACGACCAAACAGAAGCCATGACACTGGCCGACCGCATCGTCGTCATGCACCAAGGCCAAGTCCAACAAATTGGCCCACCGCTGGAGCTCTACGACCACCCCATCAACAAATTCGTGGCCGGCTTCATAGGCACACCCGCCATGAACTTTGTGCCCGCGTGCATAGGAATCGGCTCGTTGAATGTGGGCGAACTTCTGCTCCCATGGGCGCAAATTCCCGGCGGCACCTTGGGCGAAACCATTTGCCTAGGCATTCGCCCCGAGCACGTGGCCATCAACCAGCGCGGCCTGGGCATTGAAGCCACAGTCGAAGTCGTGGAACCCCTGGGCAACGCCACCATGCTGCACCTGCGTGTCTTCGGACAACGCTGGGTCGTGTGGGACACCCGCCGACTCAGCCTGCAACCCGGCCACACCGTGCACCTGCAAATTCCGCACCAGCGGGTGCATTTGTTTGACCAGGTGCATGGGCATCGGTTGAATTAGGGGGATGGCGGGGGCGGGTTTTGAACCTTAATCGTTAGGGTGGTAATAGGTGCTTGGTTTGGATAGAACTGAGGGGCTTTAGGTTAGGCGAATTGCAATGTGATTTGGCGAATTAATTACGCAGTGCATCTTTCCGTTCTGGGAAATGCGAAGATCCGCGATGACCAATACATAAGCGCCAGCGAGCTGCTCGATATCTTCGAGTCGGAAGCGATCTAGCACCTGAGTCTCCATCTCAGGTGGGATGCAGAAGCTGATCATTCCTCGCCCACCGCCGTTGAGCCATATAGTTTCATTGCCATCACGCTTTGCGTCGGAAATTAGACCCCACCACCCTCTGAATTGTCCCTGTAGGCGTTGATTGGCGAATGACAACGGGATGAAGAAATCACATACAGCGATCTCAGTTTGCCCAGCAATTTCCAACAGTTGTTTTGATTGGGCGAAATGAGGGGCCTCAATCAGCGTACGTAGCAAGGAGCTGAGACGGCGGTGCATCCGAGCGTCGGGGCGGTGGTTGCCACCCACATAGCGCGGTGCTCTTCCCGTATGCCCTGAGCCTTCTGCCGGATCGCTGTGGATTTCCCGAGGGGGCGTCCCGTAGGCCAGATCAACAACGATCCGTTCCGCCGGGTTGTTTAGTACATCTAGGTCAGTACCTTCTCCATCGAAAATTTGTTCAGAGTCTTGTGCCGCTAGGCCGCAGCCATCACGATGTGGGCGTGCCCCAAAGCATGCCGCCCGACCGCTCTTAGACGCTTTACGAAAAAAAGCTGGCCCTGAGCATTCTGGGCACGTCAATTGTTGGCGCATCCTTTCTAAGTTGTTTGGATGCAAGTTTGCGAAAGTTGCAGCCATGTAGATTTGTCCATCTTCGGCGCATCGTGCTATATCCATAATTCTCCTTATTTTGAGTAAAGTGAAAGCCTAACGAATGCTATGCGCTCGTTTGTGAAGAGCCTAATGTGTGCTATCTCAGGGACACTAAGTCGGCTTGCCAGCGTAGCGTCCTTCTGAAGCGGCGGGTTGAACGACAAGCTGTTCACTTGCTTACCTCTGAATCCCGTACCCATGTACAGGCATAAAAAACCGAGAAAGTCGCCACACACCTTTGTCATCCAAGCACCTGCAAGATCAAGTGGGCGGGCGTATTTGTTGCCCGCACTGTAACCATAATATTCGTTACGCATAATATTTCTAATCAAAAGAAAACTTGGTTATCAACAGGCCGTTGTTGT
>JBIPME010000127.1:0-5749 GCA_044369275.1 Rhodoferax sp. | reverse complement strand
GAAGGTCCAATTCCGACTGCGCAACCAATGCGTCCAATGCAGCTTGTTTGTTGCGGCTGAGCAGGCGGTTTTTGACTTCGCGTTGCAGGTTTTTACGTATATCTGCACGCAAACCATCCACGCTGGCATCCACAATGCCTAAGGATTTTGCAAAAACATCGTTGACTTCGGGCAAGTTAGCCATTTCAACTTTTTTCAAGGTGACCATAAAGTCAGCCGTTTTGCCAGCTACATCCGCACCATGGTAGTCCTGCGGGAAAGCGAGTTGGAAGGTTTTGCTTTCTCCTTTTTTCATGCCAGCCGCAGCTTCTTCAAATTCCTTGAGCATTTGGCCATCGCCGAGAATGAACTGGTAATCGCTGGCTTTGCCGCCTTCGAAGGGTTCGCCGTCAATTTTTCCTTCAAAATCAACCGTGACGCGATCCGTTTCTTGCGATGCGCCCTCAACGGG
The DNA here is from genome assembly GCA_044369275.1 of Rhodoferax sp. Taxonomy (GTDB): domain Bacteria; phylum Pseudomonadota; class Gammaproteobacteria; order Burkholderiales; family Burkholderiaceae_C; genus Allorhodoferax. The sequence goes on along the minus strand of JBIPME010000127.1, from coordinate 5,298 downwards.
GCGCAAAGAGAAGGTGCGGCGTTGTTTGCGCAAAATTTCTATGGTTTTATCGATGGCCACGTCTGTGACTTCGGCGGCGAGTTTTTGCAAAGTAACGTTGCTTAAATCGCCGATTTTGACTTCAGGAAACACCTCGAAAATCGCATCAAAAGCGACGCTGCCATCTGCGGTTTGTTCGCTCTCGGTGATGCGTGGCTGGCCCGCTACGCGCAGGTTGGCTTCATTGGCTGCTTGGGCAAATGCCTCGCCGACTTTGTCGTTCATCACTTCGTAGTGAACAGAGTAGCCATACCTTTGGGCCACTACGTTCATGGGAACTTTTCCAGGACGAAATCCGTCCATTTTTACGGTGCGTGCAAGCTTGCGCAAACGGTTATCGACTTCTGTTTGGATGGTGCCCACGGGTAAAGTTAATGTGATTTTTCGCTCTAACTTTTCCAAAGTTTCAACGGTAATTGCCATAGTCCATCTCCTAAAGGGTTGGGGGCAGCGTCCGGTTTGATCGGAAACACTGCCCCACTGGTTCTCACTTGTGTGGTGCGCGGGGGGGGACTCGAACCCCCACAGTATTGCTACCGTCAGGACCTAAACCTGGTGCGTCTACCAATTTCGCCACCCGCGCAAAAAACAAAAAGGTGGCTAGAGTCGTGTGCAAATGCTGGATTTGCAAGATCGTAGCCAACCATTTGAAATTGGTTAATGCGTTATTTTAACCTGCACTTTCATGCGCTGGCCCAACCGCCTGTTTTTTGATTTTGAACCATGCCGCATACATTGCTGGCAAAGCCAGTAGTGTGAGTACGGTGGCGACAATCAAGCCGCCCATGATGGCCACGGCCATGGGGCCCCAAAACACGGAGCGTGACAGCGGAATCATGGCCAGCACTGCGGCAGCGGCGGTCAGCACAATAGGGCGCAGGCGGCGCACGGTGGACTCGATAATCGCCTCCCACGGCGGCACGCCTGCGGCACGGTCTTGCTCGATTTGGTCTATCAAGATGACGGAGTTGCGTTGAATCATGCCCATTAAGGCGATAACGCCCAGCAGTGCGACAAAGCCAAACGGTCTGTCAAATAGCAGCAACGCGCCCGCCACACCGGCGATGCCCAGAGGGCCGGTTGAGAATACCAAGAGCGCCCGGCTAAAGCTATGGAGTTGCAGCATCAAGAGGGTGAAAGTGATGAACAACATGATGGGAACGCCCGCCACAATGGAGCTTGAGCCTTTGGCGCTTTGCTCCACCGCACCCGCCACTTCCACCCGATAACCCGGCGACCATTTGGTGCTGATGGCATTGAGCTCGGGCATGAGCTGGGCTGTGACGGTGGCACCTTGCATGCCTTCGACAATGTCGCTTTGCACGGTGATGGCGTAGTCTCGGTTTTGACGCCATAGCACGCCGGGCTCCCAGCTGAGTTTGGGTTTTGCAATTTGCGCCAAGGCGATGTATTTGCCCGACGCCGTGGGCACATAGGTGCTGTTGAGGTCTGACAAGGACTTGCGCTCTTGCAAAGGCTGGCGCAATACGATGTCAATGAGTTTGTCGCGGTCTTGGTACTGCCCTATGCGCAGCCCGTCCAAAGTGATTTTGGAGGCTTGTGCAATGGATTGGCTGCTCACACCCAAGGCGCGTGCGCGGGCTTGGTCTACGTCGAGTTGCAGCACTTTGATGGATTCATTCCAGTTGTCATTGACCCCACGCGTTTGCGCATTGCCGCGCATGGCGGCTTTAACTTCATCCGCATAGCCGCGCAGCACCACCGGGTCTTTGCCCACCACACGAAATTGCACGGGATAAGGCACGGGCGGGCCATTGGGCAGCAGTTTGACGCGGGCTCGGACCTCTGGAAACGCTTTCTCCAGCAGCGCAGGCAGCCTGAGTCGCAGCAGCTCTCTGGTGTGCATGTCTTGCGGCACAACGATCAGCTGCGAGACATTGCTTTGTTGGAATACGGTTTCCAGCGGCAAGTAAAACCTAGGAACACCCGAGCCCACCCAGGTACTCACGGTGCGCACGCCCTGCTCTTTTTGCAGCATGGCCTCTACGCGCAAGGTGACGGCTTCGTTGGCCGCAATGGAAGCACCTTCTTGCAACCAGAGATCGACCAGTATTTCAGGGCGCGAAGAGTCTGGGAAAAACTGTTGCTGCACCCGGCCCATGCCCACGATGCCCAAAGCAAAAATGGCTAAAGTGGCCGCGATGGTGAGCCAGCGGTGGAGCAAACACCAGTTCAGCACGCGCCTGAAGGTGACATAGAAAGGCGTCTCAAAACTGGCGTCGTGCGCTTGCGCCACCGCCGCATGGGCAGGCTTGGCACGTAACAGCAGGGTGCCTAAATAGGGGACGAAGTAAACAGAAACCAACCAGCTCAAAACCAGCGCAATCACGGTGACGGCAAAAATAGCAAACGTGTACTCCCCCGTGGCGGATTTGGCGATGCCAATGGGTAAAAAGCCTACGGCAGTGATTAAGGTGCCCGTGAGCATGGGCATGGCGGTGACTTCGTAGGCGAAGGTAGCGGCGCGTACTTTGTCATAGCCTTGCTCGATTTTGTGCACCATCATCTCGACCGCAATAATGGCGTCGTCCACCAGCAAGCCCAGCGCGATGATGAGTGAGCCCAGCGAAATTTTGTGCAAACCAATGCCGAAATAGTGCATGGCCAAGAAGGTCACCGCCAGCACCAAGGGGATCGTAATGCCCACGACCAAGCCGGGACGCATGTCAATGTAGTACCTGCGCCAGAGCGCGTGATTGCCCGGTCGGCGGTGCAGCCCCAAGGAGATAAAACTGACAGCCAGCACGATCACCACGGCCTCCACCAAGGTGCGCACAAACTCGCCCACCGATTCGGAGACCGCACGCGGCTGGTCTTGCACTTTGGACAAGGTAATGCCCAGCGGCAAATCGGTTTGGATTTTGGCAAAGACCCCTTCCAGCGCTTTGCCCAAGGCAATAATGTCGCCGCCTTTGACCATGGAAACCCCCAAAGCAATCACTTGCTTGCCTTGGTGGCGCACCTTCACGGTAGGCGGATCGACATAGGCGCGCTCAATTTTGGCGATATCGCCCAAGCGCAATTGGTTGCCATTGCCTGCGCGAATGGGCATGCGTTGGAGCTGCTCCAGCGTATTGAATTGGCCGCCTACGCGCACCTGCATCACCTCCAGCGGCGTTTGCAAAGAGCCCGTGGCCTCCACCGCATTTTGTTGGCCCAATTGGGCCACCACTTGGTTCATGTCCAGCCCCATTTGGGCCAGTTTCTTTTGCGAAATTTCGACAAACAGTTTTTCGTCTTGGTCACCAAACAACGTCACTTTGGCAACATCGGGCACGCGCAGCAGGCGTTGGCGCACGCTGTCGGCAAACGTTTTCAACTCCGCATCGCTAAAGCCATCGGCCTCCAAGGCGTAAATCACGCCGTAGACATCGCCAAAATCGTCGTTGAAAAAAGGCCCCTGCACCCCCGCAGGCAGGGTAAGGCGCATATCCCCAATCTTTTTGCGCACCGAATACCACACATTCGCCACCTGGTCGGGCGAACTGCTGTCTTTGAGCTCCAGAATAATTTGCGACTCACCAGGCTTGGAGAAGCTCTTGATTTGGTCGGCAAAGGGCACCTCTTGCAGCGTGCGCTCTAGCTTGTCGGTGAGCTGCTCGGCGACTTGCTGCGCCGTCGCGCCCGGCCAATACGTACGCACCACCATGGCACGAAAAGTAAAAGGCGGGTCTTCGTCTTGGCCCAACTGAAAATAAGCGGCCACACCCAACAACAGCAAGACCACCATCAAATAGCGCGTCAAGGGTCCATGGTCTAGCGCCCATTTGGATAAATTAAAACTGCTTTTGGAGCCGTTGTTCGAACTGCTTTGGGAACTGCTTTGGGAGTCGTTTTTCATCATCGTCCGCTCAGTTTTTCACCAAAGGCGCGCTTGCCGCGGGCGTTGTAGCTGCTGCACGGCTGCGCTCTGAAATCGACTGCGCCCCACTCGGCCCCTCTTGGTACAAACTGACTTTTTGCCCCGGCGACAAGGCATGCACGCCCGCCGACACCACCAAGGTACCGGGCTTGGGCCCCGACGCCAATACCAATGCATTGCCATCAACGCCACCAATCACCACCGCCTGCATGGCCACCGTCATACGGGCACGGTCCAAAACCCACACCTGGGTTTGGCCCGCTGCTTGGAACACTGCGTTGCTCGGCAGTTTGATAGCGGCGCTGGGCGCGGTGGGCAGCATATTGCCCAAACTCACCGTGGCGCTGGCCCCCAGAGGCAGCGCTTCGCTCGCATGCAGCGCCACTTTGACTGCGTAAGTGCGTGTCACAGGGTCGGCGCTGGCGGCCACTTCGCGCACCACGCCGGTCAGGGCAGCGGGCTGCGCCCAAACCCGAATTTGCGCAGGCATGCCCAGCTTCAACCCACTTACCCGGTCCTCAGGCACCGAAAACACCGCATCCACCGCCCCCAATTGGGCCACCCGCAGCACAGGCACACCCGCAGACACCACTTGCCCCACCTCGGCATCCACCCCCACCACCACCCCGGCAACATCCGACTGCAAACGGGTGTAGCCCGCCTGGTGGGTTTGCAAGGTCAACTGCGCTTGGGCTTGGTCGAGCTGCGCTTGGGCTGTTTTAAAACTTGCTTGGCGGCGCTCTAGCTCGGCCGCACTGATAAAGTTTTGTTCGCGCAGCGCTTGGTAGCGCTTGAAGTCAGCGGCCGCCAAATCGCGGTTATTAGCGGCTACGTTCCATTGCGCCCGCAAAGCATCCGCCGACAACTCGAAATCGCCTGGGTCCAATTGCGCCAACACCTGCCCCGCCTTGACCGGTTGGCCTAACTCCACCCAACGTTTAACCAACTTACCGGACACCCGAAAAGCCAATTTGGACTCCACCCGTGCCCGCAACTCGGCCGCGTATTCGATCGTAGCGCTCAAGGGCTGTGCACCCACCTCAATCACCCGAACCGCGCGAACGGGCTCCACCTTGGGCACGGGTTTGGAACACCCCATCAATACCAGCAAAACCGACACCGCAACCGTGCCCGTTAATGCGCGTGGACAAAAAGCGCGAGTGAAATACATCATGGGAAATTCAAAAAAAATGGGAGGCCCAATAAGCCACCCAGAGTGAAGCCAAGTTAATGACCGAGAAGTTATTAATTTACAAGCTTTAGCCATAGCAGTCAAGGAAGCACAAGCCGCCATGGGGCAAAATCAAGCCCATGAACCACACCGTACAGCCACCCACGATTGCGCACTACGAAAACTTTCCTGTCGCCTCGGTGCT
>JBIPME010000126.1:0-5765 GCA_044369275.1 Rhodoferax sp. | reverse complement strand
GCAGTTGCACCCCCGCCGATTGCAAAGAGTGCTCCAGGGACTGGGCAAAAGCGTCTTCCCCCAAGGCCAGCAGCATGTGGGTGACAGCGCCACCCGCACGGGCGCAGGCCACGGCTTGGTTGGCGCCTTTGCCGCCCGGAAAGGTCTTAAAGTCCCGGCCCAGCACGGTTTCTCCGGGTTGCGGAATGTGCGGAGCACGGACAACGAAGTCCAAATTCGCAGAGCCTGCCACAAATATCATGGTGAACACTTTCAAGGATCAAGGGGGCTCTATTCTGACGCTTAAACCCACGCCCCACCCCAAACCCCACCACCAAGCTGCCCAAGCAACCCCAGCGCCCAAGGCAAACAGGCCCAAGTTGAAAAAATGAGGTCACAAAAATGTCATGGCGCAGACTTACAGTTCGCCCCATGCGCAAACCACCTACCACCCCAGCCCACCCACCCGTTGCCAATCTGCGCCCAAAGCACCTGCGTTTACCCTTGCACCTGCGCTTGCACCTAGGTTTACCCCTGCGCTGGCTGGCCTTGGTCGCCTTGGCCAGCAGCCACCTGCTGAGCGCCCAAGCACAAGAGGGCACCCCTGCCCCAGTCATCCCAACCACCCCCGCCACCGCCACCGCAGCAAGCACAACGGCCGCAATGGGCGCAATGGGCGCAATGAACACAGCCGCCGAGCTTTCGTTCCGAGACTTTTTCCAACTGCCCATAGGCCCACAAGGTCTAGAAATTAGCCCAACGTTGCGCCAACACCAAGGCCAAACAGTGCGCCTAACGGGCTACATGGTGCAGCAAGAAAACACCACGCCCGGACAGTTTTTGTTCACCCCACGCCCCGTACAGATGAGCGAGCATGCCGATGGTGAGGCCGATGACCTGCCCGCCAGCACCGTGCTGGTGCAACTCGCGCCAGAACAAGCCGATTGGATGGTGCCCCATGTGCGCGGGCGCATCGCGCTCACGGGCCAGCTCCACGTGGGCCGCCAAGAGGGCCGCGACCAACGCATTACGTGGGTGCAGCTGCAACTGCCTGCAGCCGCCACGCGCCCTATGAGCAGCATCGAAATGGCGGGGTTTATGCACGCGCTGCAACACCGTCACTAAGCCATTTTTCATTTTTTACAAGGAAACTTATGCACTCCCCTGCCCCTCGTTTGCCCCGCACAGCCTGTCTGACCAGCTTGGTCATGCTGCTTGGGGCCGCTGTTCACGCCGCCCCCACCGTCACCCGTTTAACCCCGCCGAGTGAGCTGTTTAGCAGCGGCAATGCCGCGCCCATGATTGCCCGCTTTTTGCCGGGCCAACGTTTTGATCTGCAAGCCACACTGCGCCCCGATGACGCCAGCAAAACCATCACCGCAGCCCAGTTCACGGTCAACGGCAAGGTGGTTAATGCCACCGTGGCGTTGAAGACCTGCGGCAAAGACTGTTTGCCCAATGTCGCTGCGAACACCACCATCGCCACCGTGCGCGCCTTCAGTGCCATGGCGCCAGGCGTGCACAAAATCACGGTTCAGGCCACCCAAAGCGATGGCCAAAAGGTCACCGCGCAAGGCAACTTTGAAATCGTTGCGCTGCTCGCGGGTGGGCAAAAAGTTAAAAACATCATTGTCATGCTGGGCGACGGCATGGGCGCGGCGCAACGCACGGCAGCGCGCATCGTGGCGGGGGGCTATGCCCAGGGCAAAACCATTACCCCGCTGGCCATGGACACGTTTCCCGTCACGGGCATGATAAAAACCGCCTCGTTGAATTCTGTAATCACCGACTCTGCGCCGGGCATGACGGCCTACGTGTCAGGCAACAAAAACAACAACAATGAAGAGGGCGTGTTCCCGGATGACACCATCGACGCCTTTGACAACCCGCGCATCGAGTACCTCAGCGAATACCTGCACCGCACCCAAGGCAAAGCACTGGGCATTGTGACCACGGCCGATGTGTTTGACGCCACCCCCGCAGGCAACGCCGTGCACACCAGCAGCCGTGGCGCAGGCACGGGCATCGTGGACCAATTTTTAGACGACCGCAGCAACACCGGTTTGGCGGTGCTCATGGGCGGAGGGCGCAAGTGGTTTTTGCCATCGAGCGTGGCTGGATCGGCCCGCAGCGACAAATCGGACTACGCGTTTTCCGCAACCGACGCGCACACCGCAGAAATTAGCAAACGCTGGAAAGCAGCCCCAGGCCAGCTCGACAAAGACCGCGATTTACTCGCCGACTTCCGCGCTGCGGGCTTTAGCTACGCAGCAGACAAAACCGGGCTGGACGCGCTCAATGCCGCCAAAACCGACCGCTTGCTGGGCCTGTTTGCCTACTCCAACATGAATGTGGCCCTCGACAAAATCGACGGTCGGCGCAATGCAACGCGTGGCAACCAAAACCGAGTTGTGGACGATTACGGCCTCCCCGACCAACCTATGCTCGATGAAATGACCGCCAAAGCCCTGGCTGTTTTGGAGCGCAAAAAAGAAGGCTTTGTCCTCATGGTGGAAGGGGCCTCTATCGACAAGCAAGCCCACAACATGGACACCGAACGCTGGATGCTCGACACCATCGAGTTCGACCGCACCATTGCCTTGGTCCAAGCCTTTGCCCGCAAGCATGCCAACACCTTGGTCATCGTGACCGCCGACCATGAGTGCGCAGGCGCGGCCTTGATTGGCGGTTCACGCGTGACCGATGCGCGCATGCAAGAGCTGGTGCGTGAAGGCGGCGTGGGCAACATCCGCGACAAAGTGGTGGGCGTGTACGAACAAGCCGGCTTCCCCAAGTACAAAATCAGCGCCGATGGCTACCCCGAAACCACCGACATCGACTACAAGCTGCTCGTGGGTTACGGCGCCAATTCCGACCGCTACGAAGACTTCCGCAGCAACGCGCGCCCTTTGCAAGACAGCCAACAGCCTTTTGTCAAAAAAGAACCCCTGTCGGCCTACCCCACCAACGCCATGGCGCGTGATGCCGACGGTAAATTCATGGTGACCGGCCAAGTGCCCGGCGACAGCGCAGTGCACACCGCCACCGACATTCCCCTGTCGGCCTACGGCCCCGGTGCTTGGTCATTCACCGGCGTGCAAGACAACACGGACATCTTTTTCAAACTCGCCCAAGCCGCCAGCCGTGGGGTGGTGATGCCCAAAGGCTGGTCTGTGGGCCAGCCCGCCAAGACGAAGTGAATTGAAGGTGAAATAACTTCTCTGCAACAGGGCGCAAGCCGCGGCTTGCAGAGAAGTTAGCTCGCTTGTTCGTACACCAAGCCCGCGGGCTCGTCCGATTGCAGCACCTGCTGCGACCAGGCCTGCAATCGGCTGGTGTCGGCGCGCAAAATCTCTTGTTTGATGGCCAAAATTTGGGCCGGGTGCATAGAGAAACTGCGCAGGCCCAAGCCCAGTAACAGGCGGGTCAGGCCGGTGTCGCCCGCCATTTCGCCGCACACGCTTACATCTTTGCCCTGCGCACGGCAAGCGGCAATGGTCTGCGCGATCAGCCGCAGCACGGCCGGATGCAGCGGGTCGTAGAGATGCGCCACCGACTCGTCGGCCCGGTCAATGGCCAAGGTGTACTGGATCAGGTCATTGGTGCCAATGGAGAAAAAATCAAAGTGCGGCAGAAACAGGTGGATGCTCAGCGCAGCAGCGGGGATTTCGACCATCGCCCCCAGTTGCACGGGGCCATACGCCATGCCCCGGGCATCGAGCATGCTGCGGGCCTGGGCAATGTGGGCCAGGGTTTGGCGGATCTCGCGGCTGTGGGCCAGCATGGGGATGAGCAAGCGCACCTGCCCATGGGCTGCGGCCCGCAAAATAGCGCGCAACTGGGTTAGAAACATGGCCGGATCGGCCAAGCTCCAGCGTATGGCACGCAAGCCTAGGGCCGGGTTGAGGTGGGCACCGTCGCGCACGCTGTCATCGAGCGATTTGTCGGCCCCCACGTCAACCGTGCGGATGGTGACGGGCAGGCCCTGCATGCACTCCACCACGCGCTTGTAGCACTGGTACTGCTCTTCTTCATCGGGCAAACTGCCTTGGCGCCCCATGAACAAAAATTCGCTGCGAAACAAGCCCACGCCCAAAGCCCCCGCTTGGAGCGCGACGCTGGCATCTTCAGGCATTTCGATGTTGGCCAAGAGCTGCACGGCTTCGCCGTCCATGGTGACCGCTGGGGTGTGCAGCAGGCGTTTCAACCGGCTGCGCTCTAATTCGCCTTGGCGTTGCTTGAAGCCGTACTCGGCCAAAATAATGGGTGAAGGGTCGACAATCACCACGCCACTGTCGCCATCGATGATGACCCAATCGTCTTGGCGCACGAGTTGGCTGCAAATGCGCGCGCCGACCACGGCCGGAATGTCCATGCTGCGGGCCACGATGGCGGTGTGCGAGGTTTTACCGCCCACATCGGTAATAAAGCCGGCAAACACGCTTTGCTTGAATTGCAGCATGTCGGCGGGCGAAAGGTCGTGCGCAATCAAGACCAAGGGCACATCGAGCCTGTCTTCGAGCATCAAATCTTGCTGCAAGGGTTTGCGCCCCAAACGGGCCCTGGCTTGGGTGGTGAGGGGGGTTGAATCGCCCTTCATCGCCCGCAGAACGCGCTCTGCGATTTGCTCCAAATCGGCTTTGCGTTCGCGCAGGTAGATGTCTTCCATCTCGTCAAACTGGCGCGCAATAATTTCGAGCTGCGTCGTAACGGCCCATTCGGCGTTGTAGAGACGGTCTTGAATCCAGCCTTTAATGCCGCTGATCAGCTCTTGGTCTTGCAGCAGCATGAGGTGCACATCCAACAAAGCGCTGAGCTCATGCGGTGCCTCTTTGGGCCCCATCTGCGCAATGCCCAGTTGCAAGCGCTGGAGCTCCTCCTCCACCGCATCGCGTGCGACCCGCACACGGTGAATCTCAGCCTCTACGGCCTCGGGGCCAATAAAGTAATGCGCAACGTCAACCCGGCTGGAGGCCACCAACACCGCGCGCCCAATGGCAACCCCGCGTGAGACAGTCAGCCCGTGGATCGCAAAAGTCATTATTCGCCCTCGCCAAATTTATCGGCAATCAAGGCCAGCAAGGCATCCATGGCCTCTTGCTCGCGCTCGCCATCGGTTTCTAGCAGCACCGCAGCGCCAATGCCGGCGGCCAACATCATGACGCCCATGATGCTCTTGGCGTTGACGCGGCGGTCGTTGCGGGTCATCCACACATCGCAAGGAAAGCTGCCCGCTAGCTTGGTCAGCTTGGCCGAAGCCCGTGCGTGCAAACCCAGTTTATTGACTATGGTCGTGGTGTGTTGGATCATGGGGATTCCTCTTTTGATTTTGGGGGCTCGTCGCAACCACTTGCATAATGCTCTGCACACCGCCCGATAAGGCCCTGGAGACCAGTTGGTCCAGCGGTTCATGCGAATAGTTAACGGTGCGCAGCAGCATCGCCAAATTCACACCCGCTAGCAACTTCATCTGCACCCCATCGACCACTTGCTGCGCAACGTTGCAGGGGGTGGCACCAAAAATATCGGTGAGTACCAAGGTTTGGGGGGTTCCCAGTTTTACCAACTGCGCCTGCACCTGCATTTTCGTTGTACTCGCGGGCACATGGGCTTGCACATCGAAGGCAACAATTCCTTGGCCTGCATCAGGGAAAACGTGCAGCACTGCCGCACGCAAGGCGCTCGCAAGTGGCGTATGGGCGATGATAAAAATGCCAGTATGCATAAGACAGAACGTGAGACAGCTAAAGATTATGACTGCTTTGCCCCCCAATCCAGCGCGGTTA
>JBIPME010000505.1:0-5788 GCA_044369275.1 Rhodoferax sp. | reverse complement strand
TGGTTAAGGCTGGAGACGTTGTTGCTATTCGTGAAAAATCAAAAAAGCAAAATCGCGTTGTAGAAGCCTTGCAGCTGGCTCAACAGGTTGGCATGCCGTCTTGGGTGGATGTTAATGCCGATAAAGCTGAAGGTGTATTCAAATCAGTTCCAGACAGAGACCAATTTGGCGCGGATATTAATGAATCATTGATTGTCGAGTTGTATTCTCGTTGAGTTTATTTGTTGTAGTAATCGTTCCCTCGTTTCAAGGCATTGAAATGAGGGTGCTCCATCAGCCTTACCGACGTAACGAATCGGGGGTATTGAGAGGAAGTTTGAATGCAAAATAATTTATTAAAGCCTAAATCTATTAATGTAGAGAAGCTTGGAATGAATCGCGCCAAAGTCGTTTTGGAGCCTTTCGAGCGTGGTTATGGGCACACATTGGGAAATGCGATTCGCCGCGTACTGTTGTCATCTATGCCAGGCTACGCTGCAACTGAAGTAACCATTGGCGGTGTTCTTCATGAATATTCTTCTATCGATGGTGTGCAAGAGGACGTGGTCAATATTCTTCTTAATTTGAAGGGTGTTGTATTCAAATTGCATAACCGAGAAGAAGTAACTTTGAGTTTGCGTAAAGATTCGGAAGGGTTAGTTACTGCTGCCGATATCCAAACTCCGCATGATGTTGAAATTATTAATCCTGATCATGTAATCGCCCATCTCTCGAATGGTGGTAAGTTGGACATGCAGATTAAAGTCGAAAAAGGTCGTGGTTATTTACCTGGATCTATGCGTAGACATGGTGATGAGCTAACAAAGTCAATCGGTCGTATAGTTCTTGATGCCTCTTTTTCCCCGGTGAAACGTGTCAGTTATACCGTCGAGAGTGCTAGGGTAGAACAGCGTACTGATTTGGATAAATTGGTAGTCGAAATTGAAACTAACGGTGCGGTTACTGCAGAAGATGCAGTGCGTGCTTCGGCCAAAATTTTGGTTGAGCAACTGTCTGTTTTTGCGCAGCTAGAAGGTGGTGAATTGGCCGCCTTCAACACACCAGCGCCGCGTGCAAGTGCGCAGTTTGATCCTATTTTGTTGAGACCCGTTGACGAGCTGGAATTAACAGTACGCAGTGCCAATTGCCTGAAGGCAGAAAATATATACTACATTGGCGACTTGATCCAAAGAAGTGAAAATGAGTTGTTAAAAACTCCTAATTTGGGTAGAAAGTCACTTAATGAGATTAAAGAAGTTTTGGCTTCTCGCGGCTTGACTCTAGGTATGCGCCTAGAAAGTTGGCCGCCTGCAGTTCTTGAAAAACGTTAACTTGAAATTTGGTGAATTAAACGCTTTAGCAGTACCTGATACGGCTGCTTATTTGAAATAAAAGGAAATAGAATGCGTCACGGTCATGGACTTAGAAAATTAAACCGCACTTCATCGCATCGCTTAGCAATGCTTCGCAATATGATGAACTCGCTGATTGAACACGAAGTTATTAAAACAACGGTTCCTAAAGCGAAGGAGTTGCGTCGCGTGGTAGAGCCAATGATTACCTTGGCTAAAGTGGATTCTGTGGCTAACAGACGTTTGGCGTTTGATCGCTTGAGAGACCGTGAAAGTGTCACTAAATTGTTTAATGATTTAGGACCACGTTTTAAAACGCGTCCAGGTGGATACACCCGAATTTTAAAAATGGGTTTCCGTGTTGGTGATAATGCGCCGATGGCTTTGGTTGAGTTGGTTGACCGCGCTGATATTTCTTTTCAAGAAGAAGCCGCAACTCAAGAAAATTAAGTTATAATTACAGCTTACCGCGCGATGGAGCAGCTTGGTAGCTCGTTGGGCTCATAACCCAAAGGTCGGAGGTTCAAATCCTTCTCGCGCAACCAAATGTAGAAACCTCATAGACTTAAAGTTTATGAGGTTTTTTTACGTGCAGAATTTTTAGACCTAATTAAACATTGAGATACAGTATCAACATTGCATTAATTAGATAGGAATAATTGCAAGTTCATGACTGCGGTGCAATAACTTGGTTTGTTTACTGGTAGTGGCAAAAAGATTAGCCGGGATTTGGATTTGAAAATTGTCCAGTTGTCATGGTTAAACTGGACAATTTATCTGCTGATGAATTTTCTGCAAAAGAAATTCAAACGATCAGGCCATGAATACGGCGATGAATGCCAATAAAAACATCAGCACAGCGCCCACAATGGGTAGTACAACGGGCATGAGTGGAACGATGTCTTGGACGGGGTCGTCAGAGTGGGTTTCTGTATGTGGTGCAGGTGCTGACATGGTGTTTCCTTTGTATGGCTGTAATGCTTCAATTTTAACGGCAAGAGGCAGCAATAGTTGCTTAATGCGATATAGGCGGTAGGCATTAGGGTGCGCATATTGAGGCATTTTTCCGACAGTCCTTCCCTATTGGACTGGTCTGCGGTATGGTCAACAAAGCTTACAGGAGTATCGGAGCCGCACAATGGTTAAGCGTTCGTTATCGGTGCCAGACAATGGGTTGTGCATTTTGTCGCCCGGGCTTGCAGAGGCCCAGGTGCTGGATTTGATGTGTTCACATTTTGTGCTGCGCTTGGTCGTTCTCCAAGGGATTCACTTTGATGTTCGTAGAGATTGCAACAGCATTATTGGTTTGACGGGGCGGCACTTGGTGTGGCCGAATTTGGTTTTGTACCGGCTTCGGGAGTTTTTGTCACGCCGCTGTATTGCCAATACCCTTTGGCGTGGCCATGAGTTGCTGAGCCCAGCAGATTTTTTGAGCCGTTTTGGGGTTTGGAATGGGCCTGTAGATGAGGGTTCACTGTTTTTTTATTTAGATGATTATGCCAAGGACCACCCTAAGGATTTGGTATCCCTACTGAGCAGTACCAGCGAGTGGCTTGCGCAGGTACTCAAGAAGCAATCGTCTTTGGTAGAAAAAAATATCAATGCGCTGTCCAGTTTGCTACAGTTGAATAAAGCCGAGCGTGCGTTGCTGTTGTACGGGACGATGGCGCGGTACCAGCGTGATATGCGCAGTATTTTGGTGGAGTTTAAAGTCAATAACGCACCAGATGCGTTCGAGGTGTTGGCGGAAGTAGCGGGTGTTCGCCCCCAAGAGTTGCGAGAAGCTTTGCGTGCGGGTTCGCGTTTGGAGCGCATTGGTTTGGTTGAAAATCTGATTTCTGAGCACAATATTACCGATATTGCGGATTTGATGAAGGTTAGCGAAAAGTTGCCGCCCGTTTTGATGCGCCAATACCGAGACCAAGCTGAGTTAATGGCGGTATTTACCCGTTTGTCGACTAAAAGCACTTTGTCTAAGGCGGATTTTGGATTTGTGCAAGATGATGTCGAAATGCTGTGCAGCCTCTTGTCTAACGCAGTTCAGCGCAAAGAAATTGGCATTAATGTTTTGCTGTATGGCCCGCCAGGAACCGGTAAAACAGAGTTGGCCAAGGTCGTGGCACAAGCCGCAGGTGTTGCCTTGTTTGAGGTGGAATATGCGGACCGCGATGGCAACTCGCTCAGTGGGCGTGACCGTTACAGATCCTTGCAAATTGCCCAAGTGTTTCTCAAAGGCTATGCACAGGCCGCCTTGTTATTTGATGAGGTAGAAGATGTTTTTCCGCGTGTTTCCTCCGATACGGGGCAGTTACTGGCTATTAGTGAGCATGACACAGCACGCACTTCTAGCAAGGTGAATGGCAAAGCATGGGTGAATCAAATTTTAGAAAGTAATCCAGTGCCCACACTTTGGATTACCAATCGCATAGACCAAATTGATCCCGCATTCATGCGGCGGTTTGCCTACCATTTGGAGCTGCAATCTCCCCCGCCGGGTGCACGCGAGCGAATGGTTCAAAAGGCATTGGAGGGCACTTCGGTGTCTGCCGATTTTCGGCTCAAATTGGCGGGCCAAAAAGGTCTGACTCCAGCACAAATTCGCACCGCAGTTCGTTTTGCAAAGTTGGCATGTCCAAGCACAGCGCAATTGACAACATCGGAAACAACATCGGAAGCAACGTCTGACACAACGCCATCCAATGGGGCACAGCTGGAGGTCCTTATAGAACGGCAGCTGCGCAATGCCAATGTGGCCTTGGGGCAACGGCCTGCCCAAAGCATGGCTGCGGATGCAGGTGCAACGTATGACTTGTCTTACTTGCATATAGAAAGCCGTTTTGAAGTGACGCGCGTTATACAGGCTTTACAGGCCAGGGGGCATGGGAGTTTGTGTTTCTTCGGCCCGCCCGGAACCGGTAAATCGGCATTGGCCGCGCATATTGCCCATGCTGTGTCCAAACCTTTGTTGGTGCGCCAAGCCAGTGACTTGATGAGCAAGTATGTGGGGGAGACGGAGCAAAAAATGGCATCTATGTTCCAAGAAGCCGAATCGGAAGGAGCGGTTTTGTTATTGGATGAGGCGGATAGTTTTTTGCAAGACCGACGTGGTGCTGAGCGCCATTATGAGATTACCGAAGTGAATGAAATGCTACAAGGCATGGAGCGGTTTCATGGTGTTTTTATTTGTACAACCAATTTAATGCAAAGCATAGACCAGGCTGCATTGCGGCGGTTTAGCTTCAAAATGGAATTTAAGCCTTTATTAAAATTCCAAAAAGAAAAGTTTTTTATTCAGCAAGCTTGTTTGGGAGATTCTCTGCTGTTAACAGAAGGTTTGCGCCAGCGCTTGCAGCAATTGCATTGCCTTTGTATTGGTGATTTTGCGTCCGTAATTCGCCAAGCTTATTTATTGGACACCACCTTATCTGCGCAGGAATTTATGGAGCAGTTGGAGATGGAGCATCGCCTCAAACCCGAGGTGCGCGACACCCGTGCGATGGGGTTTGTGCAGTGAGGCCCCAATTGGAGGAAAGGGCGCGAGGTATTTAACCTTTGCGGTCAACCATTTTGACAAGTGGCACGTTGTAGAGAAGAAGCTGTTGAATCAAATGGTTATGAATCAATAGTGTTTACGATTTTTGGCAATTATTAATTGGTTGCTAAAAAAATTATCTTCTTTTACAGAAATATTTTATATATGCTAAAACCCACCATACAAATTCCCGAAAAAGGAACTTATAAGTGGCAGCTATTTAATTATTGGTCCGACGAGTACCGTCAAACCCAAGCAGAACATACCGCCTATATTGCACTTAATTTTGCAGGCGCCTTAGATGCTTGCCGCAGCAAGTTGCAACATTTAATTCAATACCATAAGTCGCAATCACGTCAATCTTGCGATGCCCAGCGGCATGACCGTGCCATTGCACGTTTGCAAAAAACCATGACCGGCGCGGCCATGGCGTTTGAAAACGAATTCAAACATATTTAAGCTTGTTATTTGCATAGTTTGTACTTGGCGCGAACCAGCGGTACAAACTGTTGCACTTTATGCATAGCGCCTTGTGCATAACGCTTCACGTATTGCGCCCCATGCCATGCAACGCAAGTTGGGGCGCGAAAAACTTAGGCCGACGTTTGTAAGTTCTACATATTGCGTCGGTACTGGCCTCCCACCTCGAACAAGGCATGGGTGATTTGGCCTAGTGAACACACCCGCACCGCATCCATTAATACCTCAAACACATTGGCGTTATCAATGACCGCTTGGCGTAAGCGCTGTAGGGCGGTTGGCGCTTCGGCGGCATGTTCGGCGTGAAAAGCTTGTAGACGTGCAATTTGCGATTGTTTTTCTGCTTCGCTGGAGCGCGCCAATTCCAATGT
The DNA here is from genome assembly GCA_044369275.1 of Rhodoferax sp. Lineage (GTDB taxonomy): Bacteria > Pseudomonadota > Gammaproteobacteria > Burkholderiales > Burkholderiaceae_C > Allorhodoferax. The sequence goes on along the minus strand of JBIPME010000505.1, from coordinate 74 downwards.
TTCAAGCACCGTATCGCCTTTGGGGTTGCGAAAGGTGTTGACGCCAATGATGGGTAATTCTCCGGTGTGTTTGC
>JBIPME010000322.1:0-3364 GCA_044369275.1 Rhodoferax sp. | reverse complement strand
TATTTGTTGCTCTCGCGCAGCGGGCCTCTGGGCAGTTTGGGCTGGCTCTTTAGCGTTAAGGCCATGGTTTTGGCGCAGTTTGTCTTGGTGCTGCCCGTGGTGCTGGCGCTGACACGCCAAGTGGTAGAAGATGCGCAACGACGCCACGGCGAGCAGCTGGAGTCGATTGGCTTAGGCGCAGGCTGGCGTGCGGTGGTTTTGCTGTGGGATGAGCGCCAGACCATGCTGACCGTGGCGATCATGGCGTTTGGCAGAGCGGTTTCTGAAGTCGGTGCGGTTATGGTGGTCGGGGGCAATATCGAAGGCTTTACTCGGGTGATGACGACCTCGATTGCGCTAGAAACCAGCAAGGGCGATTTGCCCATGGCCCTGGCCTTGGGGCTGGTCTTGTTGCTGGTGGTTTTAATGCTCAATGCGCTGCTGGCCATGCTCAAACAGTACCAAGCCCAACAAGCACGGCTCTGGGCACGCCAAGCGGCGCAGTGCTAGCTTGGACGCCAAGCTTCCATTCAATCTAAAGCCCACCTCAAGTCACCGTTTATGTCTGTGTTTGTCTCCCCATCCTCCCCGCCAGCGCTCGCCCCGTTGGCGTCTTCGCAATCGCTGCAACCTCCATCTGCGCCTTACGCGCCTACGTTGCCCATTTCGCCGTGGTTGACGCTCTCAGGGGTGGACTGCGAGGTAGACGGTTTTGCGGTGCTGCGGGGTCTGGATTTGACCTTGTTTGCCAACGACCGCGTGGCGCTGGTGGGGGCCAACGGTTGCGGTAAAACCAGCTTGTTAAAACTCATCCACGGCATTCTTGCGCCTGCGCGTGGCCGCTTGCACTGGAGCTGCCCTGTGCCGCAAGCCATGCTGTTTCAGCGCCCGCACATGCTCAATACCACGGTGCTCAAGCACGTCGCATTGGGTTTGTGGGCGCAGGGCCATACTTGGTCCCAGGCCAAAGTGCAGGCGCAGTCGGTCTTGGCACAAGTGGACTTGGCGGGCCACGCCCGCCAGCCCGCCAAGACGCTTTCCGCAGGCCAGCAACAGCGCTTGGCCTTGGCCAGAGCCTGGGCGCTAGCGCCGCAAATGCTGCTGCTAGACGAGCCCACCTCCAGCCTAGACCCGCAGGCCAAATTGCAAGTGGAGCGTTTGATTGGGCAATGGATTGCCCCACCCCCCACCCCTGAACCCAATCCTGAACCCACTCCTGAACAGGCCGCCTTAACGCCGCCACGGGCTTTGGTTTTTGCCAGCCACAACTTGGGCCAAGTCAAACGCTTGGCCACCCGGGTGGTCTACTTGGAGCGGGGCCAAATTCGGGCGGATCTCAGTGTGCAGGCATTTTTTAACCACGATTTGCAAAGCTCGCACCCGCAAGCCCATGTTTTTTTAAAAGGAGAGTTGTAATGGTAAATTTTTCATGCAGTGGCAGCGTCCACACCCACACCATAGGGCTGCCCCATGGGCGTGGGCCTGTCTGGCTCGCAAGCCTGCTGCAACGGACTCGCAGCCTTGGTGTGCGTGCGGTTTGGATTTCTTGTGCTTGGATGTTTGCCGTTTGGTGCGCCAGCGCGGGACTGGCGCAGGCCCAAAGCGCGGATAACACGCTGCTGATGGCATCGACCACCTCGACGGAACAATCGGGTTTGTTCGCGCACCTGTTGCCCGCATTCAAAAAAGCCACAGGCATAGACACCAAAGTGGTGGCCTTGGGCACGGGGCAGGCTTTGGACATGGGCCGGCGTGGTGATGCCGACGTGGTGTTTGTGCACGATGCGGCCGCCGAGGCGCAATTTGTTGCGCAAGGCCACGGCATCAAGCGTTGGCCGGTGATGTACAACGATTTTGTGATCGTGGGTCCGCAAGCTGACCCGGCCCGTATCCGTGGCCTCACCACCGCCCAAGCCTTGCGCGCACTGGCCAAGGCCCAGGTTACCTTCGTCTCCCGTGGCGACCAAAGCGGCACCCACGCTGCCGAACTGCGCTTATGGGATGCCGCGCAAAGCAAACCCGGTGCCGCTTTTTACAAAGCCTGCGGTTGCGGCATGGGCCCGGCATTGAACATGGCCGCCTCCATGGGGGCCTATCTTTTGACGGACCGTGGCACATGGCTGGCATTCAAAAACCGCCAAGATTTAGACATTCTGGTAGAGGGCGACAAGATGCTGTTTAACCAGTACGGCGTGATCGCCGTGAACCCGCAAAAGCACCCCAATGTCCGACTCGCCCAGGCCCAAAAGTTTATCGACTGGGTCACCTCGGCCCCAGGCCAGCAAACCATTGCCGACTACAAAATTCAAGGCAAAGCGGTGTTTTATCCCAATGCCAACAGCCAAGCTGCGCCTTGAGTTGGGTCGGTCGGTAGTGCTTGCGTTGTAAGGCAGCATTGAACGGCTGCGTTATAACGCCAGAGCGGGGTGGGGGGACGAATTACTGTGGCGCTGAAAGCTGCTTGCTGTAGGCGTAAAACACCGTATCACGCTCCCAGCCCATCGCCGTGTAGAGCGATTGCGCAGGCAGATTGGTCTTGGCGGTGGTGAGGTCCAAACGTGCATAGCCATGGCTTTGGGCGTAGTTCTGCGCCGCCAACAACAAGGCTTGACCCATGCCCGTTTTGCGCGCCTGCGGCTGTACGAACAGGTCGTACAAAGTGCAAATTGGCGCTGCAATCACCGAGCAAAACGTGGGGTAAAGCTGGCAAAAACCGAGAGCTTCGCGATGCTGGTTCTCTGCCAAAAAAACGAAAGATTGATTGTGCGCAAGGCGTTCGTGCATGAACTTGGTTGCCAAAGGCAGATCGGCTTCTTGCGCGTAGAACTGGCGATAGGCGTCGAACAAGCGGGCCACGCTGTCAACATCCTCGGGGGTGGCGCGCCGAACGCAAGAGGGCATCAAGGCTGAAGTGTTTGGCATTGTTTCGCTCCAAAGCGCCATATTCTGCCATTTTTCTACCTTTTCTCTGCCTTCTTCTGCCCTTCTTCCACCCTTCCTCTACCATTCAATGGGGGCGATGCTTGCGTTTTCATCGCCGACAGGCTTAGCTGGTGAAATGGTGCGCGTTTGCTGCGGCGCGGCGACGGCGGTTGGACAGCATGCACAGCATGGAGAGCGCCATGCCCATGGCGCCCCGCGGGGCCGCTTCTGGTGTGTCGGGGATTTGGTTTTCCAAGAGGTCGGTGTTGGTGCTTTGAAGCAGGGGCGGCCTGTGAGGGGCGTTGGCGATAAGGGGGGCTGGGTTTTGGAGGTGGGGCGCAAAAGCAATGGAGGTCATGGTGTTTGTTTCTCTAGGGCATGCGACAGTGCATAAGCCCAAGCATCCCAGCGGCGCAAGCGCTGCGTAAGAAGTCAGAGCGTGCTGGATGTGAAAAAACGGTGA
>JBIPME010000146.1:0-5241 GCA_044369275.1 Rhodoferax sp. | reverse complement strand
TAACCAACCTCCTGTATCTTGGTCAAACAAACCAAGAAGCACGCTGTCACTAAAAGACTTGTTGCCAACAATACGAATCTCTTTGATCGTGGCGCGTTCACCCTCCGCCACTGAAAAACTCAAGTTAACGCGATTACGCTCTGTCGGCGTAACCGTTGTGATGACCTGTGAGGCATAGAAGCCTTTGTTAATGTATTGGCGTTTTAGCTCTTGTTCAGAGCGGTCCACCAGCGCTCGGTCATAAGGTCGACCTTCTGCCAAACCTACTTCGCGCAAACTTTTCTTCAATAACTCTTTGTCAAACTCTTTCGTGCCCGAAAAATCAACATCGCCAATCGTGGGCCGCTCTTCAACCACAACAACCAGCACTTTCCCGTCGACTTCAATGCGCACATCTTTAAACAGACCCAAACTGAACAGGGCACGAATAGAAGTGGCGGCTTTATCGTCGGTATAGCTGTCACCCACTTTAACGGGGAGTGAGGCAAAAATGGTTCCGGGTTCCACCCGCTGCAAGCCTTCAATGCGAATATCTTGGACAATAAACGACTCTGCCGCCCAAGAAAAATTCAACATGCTTCCCAAAAAAAGCATGGCTAAAAGGTAACGTAGAAAATGAAATTGCAATCGTGTAATTGTCATTGGTTTTATAAAAATCGACGAGTAAGAAGCTACTGTTGCGGCAACAGATGGGTTACGTCATTGATGATCGCAATCGACATCATCAGCAATAAGGCCATTAAACCTATTCGATTTAGCCTAGCCATCCATTGCTCGGAAATGCCCCGACCCGTAAACATCTCCCAAAGATAACACATCAGATGCCCGCCATCGAGGTTAGGGATGGGAAGTAGATTCATAATGCCCAGACCAATGCTCACCATGGCCAAGAAAATAAGAAACTGGGTCACGCCTAAAGAAGCCGATTTGCCAGCATAGTCCGCCAGCGTAAAAGGACCGCTCAAATTTTTCAATGAGGCCTGCCCCACAACCATCTGCGCCAGCATACGCAAAGTTAAGATGGAAACGTCCCAGGTCTTTACGGTGGCTTTTAAAAGGCTCTCGGCATAACCCAGCCGCACCCATTGCATGCGTACAGGCTCACCCACCATGACCCCCACTTTGCCTACGGGTTGTCCGTCCACTTGCTCCATTTGAGGGTAAATATCCAGCTCTATCGTTTTGCCTGCACGCTCTAGTGTCCAACGCTGCGCAGAAAGGCTCTTGGATGCAAAAGCCCGTATGCGCTCTCGAAGTTGCACCGCATCTTCAATAGATTGACCATCGACAGCCAACACCAAATCCCCAGGCATGACGCCCGCACGCTGTGCCACGCCACCGGGGGTGACTTGCGCAATCCGCGCCACAGAATAGGGGCTTGTAATACCCAACTCACGGAACATGCTTGCATCTGCATGCGTAACGTGCAGTGTGCTGGTCTTGAGAACCGTGCTTTGCGTTGGCTGCGGCGCTGCACCGCTTAGACTTTGGTTTTGACTTTGACTTTGACTTTGGCTTTGGTATGCAACGACAAGGTCTTTTCCGCCCAAAGCCGCTTTGCCAAGCCACCAGCGGAAATCATCAAACGAATTGACATCCGAGAGCGCGCCGTCTGCCAAGCCCGCTTGCAAAACCCAATCTCCTGCTTTGAGCCCTGCTTTTTCAGCAATAGACCCTGCCAGTGGCATGGACAGCCTGGCTTGCGGTTGCGCATAACCCACCCAATTCACCAAGGCATAGACCACTATCGCAAAAATCATGTTAGCGCCAGGCCCTGCCACCGCCACAGCGGCACGGGCATAAACAGACTTTTGGTTAAAAGCCCGGCCCACGTGTTGCGCAGCCAACGGTGCTTCACGTTCATCCAAAAACTTGACGTAACCACCCAAGGGGATGCAGCTCAAGACAAATTCGGTGCCTGTTTTTGCAGAGGTCCAGCCGAATAAACGCGGACCAAAACCAATCGAAAAACGCACAACGTGGATACCGCACAGCCTTGCTGCTGCAAAGTGTCCCCATTCATGGACCGCTACCAAAATGACAATCGCAAGAATGAATGCGGTAAAGGTTTGCATAGGAATTGCAGATTCAACGTGATGCTCAGCGCACCCACTTCGCCTTTAAATCCAAGGCAAGCCGCCTAGCAGACTGGTCCAAATCCATCAAATCTTCTAAAGAATTCGGTATTGAAAACGCCATGTGCGCAAGAACCTCTTGGTTTAAGTGGTGAATTTGATCGAATCGAATTTCTTCTTCCAAAAACGCAGCCACGGCAATTTCGTTGGCCGCATTCAATACCGCTGGCGTGCCGGGGCCTGCGCGCAGCACCTCCCAAGCCAACTGAATGCCGGGAAAGCGCAAGGCATGCTCTGGTGCATCGATGGCCTCAAACGTTAGCGCGGGCAGCGTCGCAAAGTTCAGTGCCGAAGTACCCGACACAATGCGCTCAGGCCATGATAAACCGTAGGCAATAGGGCCACGCATATCGGGCACGCCGCATTGCGCAACCACCGAATGGTCTACGTACTGCACCATGGAATGCACCACACTTTGGGGATGGATTACCACCTCAATCTTCTCAGGTGCCAAACCAAAGAGGTATTTGGCCTCTATGACCTCCAAGGCTTTGTTCATCATGGTGGCTGAATCCACCGAAATTTTGCGCCCCATGGCCCAATTCGGATGCGCGCAAGCCTCTGCAGGGCGCACTGCCGCCAAGGTGCTGGGATCACGCGTGCGAAACGGCCCCCCTGAAGCCGTCAAAATAATTTTATCTACCGCAGACGCCCACCGGCGCGCATCGTCTGGTAAGGACTGAAATATGGCGGAATGCTCGCTGTCAATCGGCAACAGCACGCCCCCGCCTTGGGCCACCGTGTCCATAAACAGCTGACCGCCGACCACCAAAGCCTCTTTATTGGCCAACAACAACCGCTTACCCGCCCGTGCCGCCGCCATGCATGCGCCCAAGCCTGCCGCGCCCACAATAGCGGCCATAACGATGCCAACGTCTTCATGTTCAGCAACCCATTGGATGGCCTGCGGTCCGCATAAAACACGCGTGGACAGTCCCAAGCTTTGGCATTGGGCTTCTAACGCCTTGCCACTGGCCTCTAAGGCCATCACAGCAAAACGTGGTTGGTATTGAACACACTGGGCCAACATGGCATCCACACTGCTGGATGCAGTCAGCGCAAAAACCTCGTACCGCTCAGGGTGCAGCGCCAGCACCTCTAAGGTGTTAACACCAATAGAACCCGTAGACCCCAAAATTGCAACGCCTTGCTTCATACCGAACCCAGACTCACCAACAACATGGCCAACGGCAACGTAGGCAGCATGGCATCCAAACGGTCCAGTACACCGCCATGCCCCGGCAACAAGCCGCTGCTGTCTTTCACACCGGCGCAGCGCTTGAACAAGGACTCCACCAAATCCCCCACCACGCTCATGGCTGTCAAAAATAGCAACGCCAAGAGCACAAAGAAAAATCCATTCTTGTTTAGCACGCTATAGAGACTCAGGGAATCTACTGGCCAATTCCGATCAAAGCCGATCCATAACGCAGCACAGGCGCACACGCCCACCATGCCACCGAAAAAACCTTCCCACGTTTTCCCTGGGCTAATTTGCGGTGCGAGTTTCATTGCAAAAAAGCGGCCTCCTAAAGCACGGCCAAAGCAATACGCACAGCTGTCTGCCGCCCAGGCCAGTGCCATGCACGAAATTAAAAAATTAACGCCAATCGCTTTCGCCTGCATCACCGCAAGCCAAGCACCCCACAAAACCACCAGACCAATCGACAAACGAAACCAGCGCCACAGCGAAGCCCATTGCGTAAGCCCACGGCGCAATAACCAAGCCCCCCCAGGCACCCACAACCCAACCAAGGCAATCCAAAGCAGCGTGGTGTTAGGGGCTTGGGTCCACCCCCCGTACCAGAACACGCCACAGGCCAAAGCACTTAACAAAGCAACGCGCAAAGCTTGGTTTTTTCCGTACTGGTTCAGCAAGGCCCACTCCCAAGATCCGGCCGCAATCAGGCCCAGTGCCACCACGCCAAAAGGCAGTGGCGAAGGGTAAAACACCACTGGCAACAGGATTGCCAGCATCACGATGGCAGTGATAATTCTTTGTTTTAACATGGTGCTCCTCTGTTTTTTTTAGGCTTTAGGCTTCAGGCTTTATGGTTTTTGAGGGCGATAGCTGCTGCGAGGTCAAACCGTAGCGACGCTCTCGGTCAGCATAACTTTGCAAAGCCAAGTCCAAAGCGGCATCGTCAAAGTCTGGCCATAAAGTTTCCGTAAAGTACAGCTCACAATACGCTGCCTGCCAGAGCAAGAAATTGCTAATTCTTAATTCCCCACCCGTGCGCACCATGAGGTCAGGATCGCCACAATAGGCCGTGCTCAAGGCCTGCGAAATACTGTCTTCGCTCACCACCGCCCCTTGGCTCTGCAACTGGTTGACAGCATTCACAATGTCCCAACGGCCACCGTAGTTAAAACACACATTCAACTTTAAGCGTGCATTCGCTTGGGTCAGGTCCTGTGCTTGGCGCAAACCTTGTTGCAAGGATGGTGACAAACGCGCTTGGTCACCCAAAAAATGCAATTGCACCCCTTGTTTTTGCAATTCGGGGACTTCTCGCAAGAGCGCTTTACCTAATAAGTCCAGCAGACCGGAAACCTCTTCGACCGGGCGCGACCAGTTTTCAGAAGAAAACGCAAATACGGTCAAGGTGGAAATTTGCCGCTTGATACAGGCTTTTACCAGCTTTTTTAAAGCATCAACGCCTTTTTTATGGCCAGCGATGCGGGGTAGAAACCGCTTTTCGGCCCACCGGCCATTGCCATCCATGACAATGGCGATGTGCTTGGGAAGCACGTCCAAAACTGGAGTCGTTTTTGTAGGTGCCATTGTTTGGATTCAAGCGACCTTCAAACGGCCATAATGTCTTGTTCTTTGGATGCAAGAAGGCGGTCTACTTCGGCAATATGTGCATCCGTCAATTTTTGCACTTCGGCCTCAGAGCGCTTTTGCTCATCTTCGGAAACTAATTTTTCTTTGACGAGCTTTTTAACGGACTCATTGGCATCACGGCGCAGATTGCGAATCGCAATTTTGGCCCCTTCCGCCTCGGTACGCACCACTTTCGTCAGCTCACGACGCCGCTCTTCCGTCATCATGGGCATAGGCACGCGAATCAAATCGCCCATACTTGACGGGTTCAAGCCCAAA
>JBIPME010000016.1:0-11016 GCA_044369275.1 Rhodoferax sp. | reverse complement strand
AATCACTGTCGCGAATCGCTTTTTCAATTTTGGCGCCCATGCCTTTTTCCCACGGCTGCACGCCTACGGTGCGGGAGTCCAGCAAAGACAAATTGGCCACCTGACTCAACGGCACCATCGAGCCGTAATAGTCCACCTGAACCGAATCGAGCAAACCCGGGTTGGCTCTGCCGGTACGTATTTTTGACAAATTATTTTTAAAAGCCGCAATGGACTGGTCCATCTTGTCTTGCAATGTTTGCTTGATTTCTGCAATTGTCATAGTGTGTCAACCTCAGTCGTTAAACGTGAACCATTGTTCCTTCATCCTCACCCATTACCACCCTTTTCAAAGCGCCATGCTTAAAGATGGAAAACACTTTAATCGGTAATTTTTGATCGCGGCACAAGGCAAAAGCCGCAGCGTCCATGATGCCCAAATTTTGCGTCATGGCCTCATCAAAAGTGATCGATGCATACCGTTTGGCATGGGCATCTATTTTCGGGTCTGCACTGTAAACCCCATCAACCTTGGTCGCCTTGAGCACGATCTCCGCGCCAATTTCCGCACCACGCAGCGCAGCAGCTGTATCCGTCGTAAAAAATGGATTGCCCGTGCCCGCCGCGAATATCACGACTTTACCTTCTTCCAAATACTGTAGCGCTTTGGGCCGCACATAAGGCTCAACCACTTGCTCAATGCCAATGGCCGACATAACGCGCGCCGTTAAACCCGCCTTGTTCATGGTGTCACCCAAGGCCAAAGCATTCATGACCGTTGCCAGCATACCCATGTAATCTGCGGTCGCCCGGTCCATACCCACGGAGCCACCGGCAACACCACGGAAAATATTGCCGCCCCCAATCACTACCGCCACCTCTACACCCAAACGTGTAATTTCAGCAATTTCATCCACCATGCGAACAATGGTATTGCGGTTAATACCAAACTGGTCGTCACCCATCAATGCCTCACCCGATAACTTCAGCAATATTCTTTTAAAAGCGGGCTTGGCATTTGACATGGTGGATTACCTAGATGGATTGAAACAAGGGGGCGAAGAAACGTATCCGTGCTAAGCAGATTGTTTAGCAGCTGCGACTTGCGCTGCGACTTCTGCAGCGAAATCATCGACCTTCTTCTCAATGCCTTCACCCACTACGTACAAGGTGAAAGCATGGACCGTCGTATTGACCGCTTTGAGCATTTGCTCTACCGTTTGCTTGTCATTTTTCACAAATGCTTGGTTAAACAAAGACACCTCTTTCAGGTATTTTTGAACACCGCCCTCGATGCGCTTGGCCACGATGTCAGCCGACTGAACCGGCTTACCTGCGGCCACAGCCACGGCTGCATCTTCGGCCGCCTTGGCTGCGGCCACTGAACGCTCACGCTCCACCAATTCGGCGGGAACATCGTTGCTAGACAAGGCAACCGGTTTCATCGCAGCGACGTGCATGGCAACGTCTTTGGCGGCCACTTCGTCACCGGAAAACTCGACCACAACGCCAATGCGCGTACCGTGCAGGTAGCTGGCCAGTTGGTTGCCCGAGGCAAACCGCTTGAACCGGCGGAACGACATGTTTTCGCCAATTTTGCCAATCAAACCTTTACGCACGTCTTCCAACGTAGGTCCGAAACCATCTTGGCTGTAGCCCAAAGCGCCCAAAGCCTGCACATCGGCGGGATTGCTTTCAACGATCAAACGCGCGGCTGCATTGGCCAAGTTCAAAAAGCTATCGTTTTTAGTAACGAAGTCGGTTTCACAATTGACTTCCAACAATGCACCCACGCCCGCCGCCGCATAATTAACCACCACACCTTCAGCGGTTACGCGTGAAGCGGCTTTACCCGCTTTGCTGCCCAATTTCACACGCAATATTTCTTCTGCTTTGACCATATCGCCTTCGGCTTCGGTCAACGCTTTTTTGCACTCCATCATGGGCGCATCTGTTTTGCCACGTAGTTCCGCCACCATGCTCGCAGTAATTGCAGCCATTTCAATTCTCCGTAATAAATTCAAAGTTCAAGTTAAAAAAAAGGGGCATCAAGCCCCATTTTTAGGGAAAACCAAGCCTCAGGCAGAAGCCTCGCTGACCTCAACGAATTCGTCATCGCTGTCAGCCGCAATGGCTTTCACAACATCATCAATCGCGTTGGCACGGCCTTCAATAATGGCATCCGCAATGCCACGTGCATACAAAGTAACGGCCTTAGAAGAGTCATCGTTACCAGGGATCACATAGTCAATGCCTTCTGGCGAATGGTTGGAGTCCACCACACCGATCAAAGGAATACCCAGTTTGCGCGCTTCGGCAATCGCAATTTTGTGGTAGCCGACATCGATGACAAAAATCGCATCAGGCAAAGCCGCCATGTCTTGGATTCCGCCGATGTCTTTTTCCAACTTTTCAAGTTCGCGTGCAAACATCAGCTGTTCTTTTTTGCTCATGCTGTCAAGGCCAGCTTCTTGCTGAACTTTCATGTCTTTGAGACGCTTGATGGAAGTTTTAACGGTTTTAAAGTTAGTCAACATGCCACCCAACCAACGTTGGTCGACAAAAGGCACGCCAGCGCGCAGTGCCTCAGAGGCCACGATTTCGCGGGCTTGGCGCTTGGTGCCGACCATCAAAATGTTGCCGCGCTTGGCAGACAATTGGCGCACAAATTTGGCCGCATCCTGGAACATAGGAAGCGATTTTTCCAAATTGATAATGTGAATTTTGTTACGGTGGCCAAAAATAAATGGCGCCATTTTGGGGTTCCAAAACCGGGTTTGGTGACCGAAATGAACACCTGCTTCCAACATATCACGCATTGAAACTGACATAAATTACTCCGAAGGTTAAGTCTTAAATCCGATTTGTTTATCGCTACACGTGAACGCTAGAATCCACCCCATAGCAACACCTTGTGAAAATCGGTTCGCGATTTAGCTGGCAAAAAACCGTAGTTCAAACGGCAGTCCCGCCAACACAGCCAAAGATTTTAGCATGGATACTATGGCAGCAAACTCTTTGGCTCTAGGCCATAACGATTGCGCAGCGCATTGCTGCGCCAAGAGATCACGGGCCGCACGCAAGCAAAGCGCAAACTTGATCGCCGCCGATAAACAAAATTTGAGGATTAAATGAAGATTGCCATTATTGGAGCCGGAATTAGCGGCGTCACCACGGCGTATGCGCTCGCCCATGACGGACATGCAGTGACAGTTTTTGAAAAAAATTCCGCTATCGCCGAAGGGGCTAGTTTTGCAAACGCAGGGGTGCTGTCTACAAGCCTTGCCCTGCCCTTGTCACACCCCGCTTGGCCCCGTAAAAAATGGTTTGCTTACTTGCGCACCAGTGAAAAACTGGCGCTACGCTTTGGCACGCAATGGAATGACTTGCAATGGCTTTGGCGTTGGAGAAACACCCCAGACCCCGCACGTTTTTTAGCCAACACCCATGCTGCAAGCGCACTCATTGCGTACAGCATGGAACAATTAAACGAAATAATTGGTAAAAATACACTCCAAATTGAACAAAGCCAAGGTTCTTTGGTTTTATTCGATACCGAAAAAGACTACATCGGCTTTTCGACCAAGGCGGATGCACTCGCTGAACTGGGTGTGCCTACCAAACACCTGACGCCAGAGGAAGTGTGGAAGCTTGAGCCTGGCTTAAATCGCGAGTCACCCTTGCACAGTGGCGTAGCGATGCCGCAGGACAAAGTGGCCAATTGCCGCCAATTTGCACAACTCATTAAAGAAAAATTGCAAAACGCGGGCGTCAAGCTGCAATTTGGCGCACATATAACCCGCATTAGCAACCACGGCCAGCCATCGCTGCAAATCGCCCAAAACCATGATTCAGTGCCATTTGACAAAATAGTGATTTGTGCAGGCAACGGCGCATCCGAACTAATCACCACACCCAGCCTCAAAAATGCGCTCAACAGCATTCAAAGCTACTCCCTGAGCGTGGCCATTAAAGAGCAACTCCATGCGCCGCAAGCTGCGGTTTTCGACCACGCGACGCAACTCACCATTTCGAGAATAGGCAACCGAATCCGCGTCTGGGGTGGCCACGAAATGGGCCGCAGCGCCAAGGTCAATGCCAACGTAGTGCGCAATTTTTACCACGTGTTGCAACAGCGCTTTCCCGGCTCGTCCAACCTGCAAAATGGCACACAGATCTACAAAAGTTCGCTCTTGCTGTCCCACGATGGTTTGCCTTTAATCGGCACCAGCCCCCTGGAAAATGTATTGCTCAACACGGGCCATGGGCCCAACCATTGGGCCATGGCCTGCGGCTCTGCCAAAGTGATTGCAGACCAAGTAGCGCACAGAAAACCCGCCGTTGAAACGCTAGCATTCTCACCTAATCGCTTTCTTAAATAGCTTTATTCCATAGCTTTCTTGCATAGATTTTTGGCATAGCCCGCACGGTCCGCAAATAACCCCCTAACAGTCCGCGTTGACACACCATTTTTATGCGCCTGCATCGCATTCTTGGCAACCATGAACACGCCGCGTTGCGCGCAGTGCCTTTGTTCAATACGCAAGCAACCGCTGCGCTGTGCCAAACAGTGGCAGCATCCCTGCCCCCAGGACAGAGCCTGATTGCACGCGCGGGCCAATCTGTCGCACGTTTGTGCATGGCCTTAGCGCCCAACGCCCGCACCATTTGGATTGCCTGCGGGCCCGGCAACAATGGTGCGGACGGTTTGCAGGCGGCATTGGCACTGCACCGCTGGGGCAAAGAAGTGCTGCTAAGCGGCTGGACTGCCGACTTTGCTTTGCACCCAATGCGCGCCACGGGCCAGGCGGCGGCACCGCAAGGCGCAGCCGTCACGCCAGAAACCATGGCAATCGGTAACCTGCTAGCGCAAGCGCGCGATTTAGGCATTGCGCTGTTGTCGCAGCCCCCCGATGGTTTTGACGTGTGCATCGATGCCTTGTTTGGCATTGGCAAGCTACGGCCTTGGAATGCTTACTGCGCCCAGGTAATCAACCATATCAATGCAAGCCAACGGCCCACGCTTGCGGTGGATGTGCCTAGCGGACTGGATGCAGATACGGGCCAAACCCAAAGCACGCATGTGCGGGCCACGCACACCCTGAGCTTGCTCACCCTCAAACCTGGGCTGTTTACCGCCGATGGCCGGGAGGTTTCGGGTGAAATTTGGTTCGATCCCCTGTGCGAATCTGGGCCAGACGCGCCGACTGCAGGCGCACAGCCACCCGCCTGCGCCCTGCTCAATCCGCGCCCCAGCCCCGCCCACCGCCCACACAACAGCCACAAAGGTACTTTTGGCGATGTGGCCATCGTCGGTGGCGCGCAGGGCATGACCGGGGCTGCCCTGCTGGCAGCACGGGCCGCTTTGCAGGCTGGGGCGGGCCGAGTCTTGGTGCGCCTACTGCACGACAACGCCGACGTGCAGTTCGATGCGAACCACCCCGAAATCATGTTTAAACCTTGGGAGCAACTGGCACTGGCGCATCTGAGCGTGGTCGCAGGCTGCGGTGGCGCACAGGCCATCGCCACGGTGCTAGAGGCGCTGGTACGGCAAGCGCGTTACTTGGTATTGGATGCCGATGCGCTGAACCACATTGCGCTGTCGCCACCCCTGCAAGCCTTGGTCCGCCAGCGCCCAGCGTCGCACACCATCATGACACCGCACCCTCTCGAAGCCGCACGCTTGCTGGGTATCAGCACGGCGCAAGTACAAGCCCAGCGGCTGGTTTGCGCGCAAACATTGGCAGCGCAGTTTCAATGCACGGTGGTACTGAAAGGTTCAGGCACGGTCATCGTAGCGAGTGACCGATTGCCACACATCAACACCACGGGCAACGCCCAGTTGGCAACCGCCGGGACGGGCGATGTTTTGGCAGGCCTGCTAGGCAGCTTACTCCACGCCCACGGGCATGCGTTTGACGCCGCTTGCGAGGGGGTGTACCGCCATGGCGACACAGCGGACCACTGGACCCAACCCCAAAATTTGAGCGCAAGCAGCCTGATTGAACATCTGCGCTAAAAACTTCAAAAGTTCAAAAAATTTTATAAAATTCAATATTTTTGAAGATTTTCAGCCGCAAAAAACGTTCAAGGTGTTACCAAATTCAACGCTTTTTACCCGGTTTTTTCGCCTTCACGGCGGGCTTGGCAACCGTCGGTTTTGCGCGTGAACGTTTCGCCCGGGCCGAGGGGTTAGCCGATGCATTGCCCGGTATGTTCCCAAAAGGTGGCGTGGGCTGGCGCGCCGCACTACGGGGGGCCAGTGGCTTGGCGCTGCGCTTACCCTCGTTCGGGGGCGGCGGCTTTTTGTAGACGGCCCCCTCCTCCAGCAATCGGAAGTCAATTCTTCTGCCGTCCAAATCAACGCGGCTCACCTGAATGCGCACCCTGCTGCCGATCGCATAGCGTATGCCGGTGCGCTCGCCGCGCAGCTCTTGGCGCACCTCATCGAAGCGGAAATACTCACCGCCCAACTCCGTAATGTGGACCAAGCCCTCGACGTACATGGCATCCAGAGTCACAAACAAGCCGAAACTGGTCACCGCACTGACCACACCGCCGTACTCTTCGCCCAGGTGTTCGCGCATGTATTTGCACTTGAGCCAAGCCTCGACGTCGCGGCTGGCTTCGTCGGCACGGCGTTCGTTGGCACTGCAATGCAAGCCCGCGGCCTGCCAGGCGGTGCTTTCAGCACTGGATTTGCGTGGCTTGGGCCCACCCTCTTGCGCCTTGGCGGCCAAGCCTTTTTCCAACCTGCGGGCCAACTTCGCTTGCGCCTCACCGGGTGTCGGCAGGGCTGGCAGGTGGTATTTGGTGGCCAGCAAAATGGCTTTGATGACGCGGTGTACCAGCAAATCGGGGTAGCGCCGGATAGGGCTGGTGAAGTGCGTGTAGGCGTCGTAAGCCAAGCCAAAGTGACCGCTGTTAATCGGCGTGTAAATGGCTTGTTGCATAGAGCGCAGCAACATCGCATGAATTTGCTGCGCGTCGAGGCGGTCTTTGGTGGCCAAGGCTATGGCTTGGAACTCGGCGGGCTTGGGCGTGTCACTGAGGCCCATCGTCAAACCCGCTGCTTTGAGGTAGTTGCGCAGCGTTTCTTGCTTCTCGGGCGTAGGCCCTTCGTGCACGCGAAACAAACCGACTTGCTTGTTTAGCGCAATAAAGTCTGCGCTGCACACATTGGCGGCCAGCATGGCCTCTTCAATCACACGGTGCGCCACATTGCGGGTGCGCGGTACGATTTTTTCGATGCGCCCGTTGTCATCGCACACAATTTGCGTCTCCACCGTCTCAAAGTCCACCGCGCCACGCTTCAAACGTGCTTGGGAGAGTGACTGGAAAACGCCATGCAAATGCAGCAAATCTTGCACCCGATCTTGGTGGCGCATGGCCTCGGGGCCGCGGGTGTTGCCTAGAATCGCCGCCACCTCGGTGTAGGTAAAGCGGGCATGGCTGAACATCAACGCAGGGTAAAACTGGTAGGCCTCCACGTCGCCCTGCTCGGTGACGAACATATCGCAGACCATGCACAGGCGTTGGACTTTGGGGTTCAAAGAGCACAGCCCATTGGAGAGCTTTTCCGGCAACATGGGGATCACGCGGCGCGGAAAATACACGCTGGTCGCCCGGTCGTACGCATCGATATCAATGGCAGACCCGGTTTGCACGTAATGGCTCACGTCTGCAATCGCCACTAACAAGCGCCAGCCCTTGACCGCAGAGCGCCCCCGGCCTCGGCTTGCGGGTTCGCAATAGACAGCATCGTCAAAGTCACGGGCATCTTCGCCATCGATGGTGACCAAGGCCACATCGGTCAAATCCACGCGGTGCAAGCGGTCTTCGGGCCTGACCTGGTCTGGCAATAGTTTGGCTAAATCCAGACACTCTTTAGAAAATTCGTGCGGCACGCTGTATTTGCGCACCGCGATTTCAATCTCCATGCCGGGATCGTCCACCTCGCCGAGCACTTCTTTGATGCGGCCCACGGGCTGCCCAAACAACGCCGGTGGCTCCACCAACTCCACCACCACCACTTGGCCCACATTGGCAGCGCCCAGCCCGGGTTTGGGAATCAAAATATCTTGGCCATAGCGCTTGTCTTCGGGGGCCACGAGGTAAACACCGCTCTCTAAGAGCAAGCGGCCAATGATGGGCTGGTCCGAACGCGCCAAGATTTCGACCACGCGCCCTTCGGGCCGCCCCTTGCGGTCACTGCGCACAATGCGCACCTTGACGCGGTCTTTATGCAACACCGCCCGCATCTCATTAGGGGAGAGATAGATGTCCGGTTCCCCGTCATCACGCACCACAAAACCATGGCCGTCGCGATGCCCTTGGGCAACGCCTTCTAATTCATCCAGAGCTGTACTGGTTTGCTTCATATTTTTGATACAATAACTCTCTTTCCTGAGATGCCCAGATGGCGGAATTGGTAGACGCACTAGTTTCAGGTACTAGCGAGTAACATCGTGGAGGTTCGAGTCCTCTTCTGGGCACCATATTTTAAGACTGCGATTCAATCAGCAGCTTCGTCTTAGTGAGATCAACACACCGCGCTTCATGCTGAAGTGGTCCGAGTGTAGTGGAAACTCAGAATTAAATCTTTCAATCTCACAAATCTTCAGACCGCGTCAATCTTCAAATAGCGCGCTTTGGCCACCCCTCTTCTGGCATTTGTCTGCAGCCATCTCTGGCGCAACACACGTGCCCATAGTCCTGCATCGTCCTGTCCTTCCCCCTGCCCTCTTGGCCCCAACACATTGCATAGCGGCCCATTGCGGGGCTGCGGCCTGAGTTTCCCCAAGCCCGCACGACCCAGCGCAAAGCAACACCCCCAGCACAGGCTGCAAACATTGAGCGCAGGCGGCTTGAAAACTGCAATACAGGCAGCCTATGTGCTGCGCCCACCATACTGGCCGCTGGCTGCTCTCTACCATGGGGCATAGCCACCAAGGAATCCGTTATGCCCCACGCTTTTGCCTCCACACTCCAAACCTTCCCAATGCCTTCAGGGCGCGAGGGGCGGTTTTATTCTGTGCCAGCCTTGGCGCAAACATATCCCAGCATCCACCGGCTCCCCATCACCTTGCGCATTGTTTTAGAGTCGGTGCTGCGCCATTGCGACGGCCTCAAAATCACGCCCGAACAGGTGGTGCAATTGGCGCAGTGGCAGGCCCAGGCGACCGAGCGCACGCAGGAAATTGCCATGGTGGTGGCGCGCGTGGTGTTGCAAGACTTCACGGGCGTGCCTTTGTTGACCGATTTGGCGGCGATGCGCAGCGTGGCCCAACGCCTAGGGCGCGATCCCGCACGCATTGTGCCCTTGGTTCCCGTGGACTTGGTGGTGGACCACTCGGTCATGGTCGATGTGTACGGCCAGAAAAATGCGCTGGACCTCAATATGCAAATCGAGTTTTCCCGCAACCGAGAGCGCTATTCGTTTCTGAAATGGGGCATGCAGGCCTTTGACCAGTTCGGCGTGGTGCCGCCAGGGTTTGGCATCGTGCACCAAGTGAATTTGGAGTACCTGGCGCGGGGGGTGTACTGCACCGCAGGGCTGGCAACGCAAAAGGACGTTTACTACCCCGACACCCTGGTGGGAACGGACAGCCACACCACCATGATCAACGGCATTGGCGTGGTGGGCTGGGGGGTGGGCGGCATTGAGGCCGAAGCGGCCATGCTCGGCCAACCGGTGTATTTTTTAACGCCCGACGTGGTGGGTGTGGAACTCACGGGGCAATTGCGCGAAGGCGTCACCGCCACCGATTTGGTGCTCACCATTACGCAGGTTCTACGCCAAACGGGGGTGGTGGGTAAATTTGTAGAGTTTTTTGGCGAAGGCACGCGCACGCTGTCCGTCCCAGACCGGGCGACGATTGCCAACATGGCACCCGAGTACGGCGCGACCATGGGGTTTTTCCCCGTGGATGCGCAGACCATCGCCTACTTCCACAGCACGGGGCGCACAACGCAAGAAATTGAGGCTTTAGAAGCCTATTGCAAAGCCCAGGGCTGGTTTGGCACACCCTTGCGCGGGGACATTGATTACAGCAGCGTGCTGCAAGTCGACTTGGGCAGCATCACGCCCAGCGTGTCAGGCCCCAAACGCCCGCAAGACCGCATCGAACTCGGCGAAGTTGCGGCGCAATTTGAAAGCCTGTTTAGCCAAGCCGACACCGAAATAGGCTTTAACCAGCCCCCAGCCAAACTGCGCCAGCACTTTGCCGTAGCCCGCACTGCGCCTGAAGAGCCTGACTCTAGCGTGGTCGTGGCCCCCTTGGAAATTCGCAACGGCGATGTACTCATTGCCGCGATTACCAGTTGCACCAACACCTCCAACCCCAGCGTCATGCTGGCGGCGGGTTTGCTGGCGAAAAAAGCCGTGCTCGCCGGATTGCGGGTGGCCCCGCACATCAAAACCTCGCTGGCACCGGGCTCGCGCACGGTCACCGCGTATTTGCAAGCCACGGGGCTGCTGCCCTACTTGGAGCAGCTGGGCTTCTCCTTGGTGGGCTATGGCTGCACCACCTGCATTGGCAATTCGGGCGACCTGTCACCCGCCTTGAATGCGGCCATTTTGGAGCACGATTTGGTCTGCGCCAGCGTGCTGTCGGGCAACCGCAATTTCGAAGCCCGCATTCACCCCAACCTCAAGGCCAACTTTTTAGCCAGCCCGCCGCTGGTGGTGGCCTACGCCATTGCAGGCACTATGCTGTGCAACCTGATGCGTGCGCCGCTGGGGCAAGGCGCGGGGGCCGATGGCGTGTTGCGCGATGTGTACCTGGGTGACATTTGGCCCAGCGCGCAGGAAATTAACGACCTGCTGCCACTGGCAATGCAAGGTCCCAATTTTCGCAACAATTACGCCAAAATCAAAACCGCGCCCGGTGCGCTCTGGGAAAAAATTCCCAGCATCCGGGGTAAAGTTTACCCGTGGCCTGCTAGCAGCTACATTGCCGAGCCACCGTTTTTACGGAGCTTTAGCCTCAACCCCAGCCCCTCTCACAACCGCACTGGCACTGGCTCCGGCTCCAG
>JBIPME010000125.1:0-5866 GCA_044369275.1 Rhodoferax sp. | reverse complement strand
AATCGGGCGGGGCACTTTGCATGCGCTCCAGTACCGCGTTGCCGCTTTGCACCGCGTCAACGCTATGGCCGAATGCGCGCACCGAGTTGCACACCTGCTCGCGTGAGTTTTTGATATCGTCTGCAACCAAAACCCGCAGCACGGTGGAACTGGGCATAAAGTTGGGCATAGATCGGCTCTTGAATGCGGCACCAGCGAATGGACTCGCTGTATTTTGCTACAGTTTAACAAGTCATTTGTCTACTGCTTGCACCGCATTCAGAAACTCGCTGTTTAGGCTTGCCCAACCGTGACGCGTGACGCGCAGACTGGCTTACGCAGGCAAGTTTTTGTCGCCTGCATGGACGGGTTTAGATGGTGCGGCCAATGTGTTTGCGGTACCACTCATGAAAGTGCTGCATGCCGTCTTCCATGGGGCTTTGGTAAGGGCCGGTTTCGCAGTCACCACGCGCAAACAGCGCGGCTCTGCCAGCGTCCATGCGCTCGGCGATTTCGTCGTCTTCCACACAGGTTTCCATGTAGGCGGCCTGCTGCGCTTGCACAAATTCGGGCTCAAAGGAGGCGATTTCTTCAGGGTAATAAAACTCAACCATGTTCATGGTTTTGTTCACGCCCAGGGGGTAGAGGGTGGAGACGGTGAGTACGTGCGGGTACCACTCGATCATGATGTGGGGGTAGTAGGTCAGCCAGATTGCACCGTACTTAGGGGGCACGCCATTGCGAAATTGCAGCAGCTCTTTGTGCCAGCGCTCATAGACTGCACTGCCCGCTTTGCCCAACCGGTTGGCAATGCCCACCGTTTGCACGCTGTAGCGTTGTTTGAATTCCCAGCGCAAGTCTTCGCAGGTCACAAACTGCCCTAAGCCTGGGTGGTAGGGGGCCACATGGTAGTCCTCTAGGTAGACCTCAATAAAGGTTTTCCAGTTGTAGTTGCACTCGTGCATGACGACTTTGTCTAGTACATAGCCTTCGAAGCTTAAGTCCGCTTGCGGCCCCAAGCCGGCCAAATCGGCCTGCACAGGGTGGCCTGTTTCGAACAGCAAGCCGTTCCACTCTTGCAGCGGGTATTTATTCAGATTCAAGCACGGGTCTTGGGCAAAGTGTGGCGCACCAATCAAGGTGCCAATGGCGTGCTCGGCTTGGCCTGCGCTGTAGGTCCAACGGTGCAGCGGGCAGACAATGTTGCCGTTGTTTTGCTGGGCCAAAGAGCCTCGACCTTGCAGTATGGTGGCTTGGCGGTGGCGGCACACATTGCTAATGAGCTCAATGCCTTGGGGGGTGCGCACCAGCGCCCGACCGCCGCGCTCTTGGGGCAGAGCGTAATAATTGCCTACGTCAGGCACACTGAGCGCGTGCCCCACATAGCGTGGACCATGCGCAAACAAGGTTTGTATTTCATGCGCGTACAGCGCGTTGTCAAAATAGCAGCTAACTGGGAGTTGGCTTTGGGCCGGCTGCAGCTGAAGGCTTAAATCAGACATGGGTGACCTGACCTAAAGACTCCCCACAGGGAGATGCACAAGGCGTGCGGTAAAAAGAAAAGTCGATGCACCAAGAAAGGATGCATCGACCACGTCGAGGTCCTATTGTACCTGCGGCTTTGTATCCTGAAGTGCTTTTGATTTAGGGCCTAAAATTAGCGCTTCTTACTTTTCTCGCCCCCATTGACAGAGGGCTTATTTTTATGCCCAAGGCTAGACCTGCTGCCCTTTCCACCCCTGATGCGACTGCTGTTGAATCCCCTTTGACGCAGCAGCCACCCCTTAGTTACGAGGCCGCTATGGCAGAGCTTGACCAGTTGGTGGGCCACTTGGAATCGGGCGAAACGCCTCTGGAGCAGCTCTTGAGCGACTACCAGCGAGGTGCTTTCTTGTTGCAATTTTGCCGAGCCCGTTTGCAATCGGTAGAAGACCAGATCAAGGTCTTGGACGAAGGCGCTCTCAAACCTTGGAAGTTGCCATGAGCGAGGGCGTGCAGGCGTCACCTGCCCTATTTTCTTTGGCGCAATGGATGCACCAACGTTTAGACACGGTGGAGCGTGCTTTGGAGGCCTGGGTCACTTTTGCAGCCCCATCGCAGGGCGAGCACCGTGCGCCCGTTCAACTCATGCAGGCGATGCGCTATGCGGTATTGGATGGTGGCAAGCGTTTGCGCCCGCTTTTGGTGCTTGCAGCCTACGAGTCGGTGCAAAATTCTTCTGACAGTTTGGGCGCGGCAGCGGCCTTGCGTGCGGCTTGCGCGGTGGAGCTGATCCATGCGTATTCGCTGGTGCACGACGACATGCCTTGCATGGACAACGATGTGCTTAGGCGTGGTAAACCCACCGTGCATGTGCAGTTCGGTGAGGCCACGGCTTTATTGGCGGGGGATGCACTGCAGGCCTTGGCTTTTGAGCTGCTGACCCCTGTCGATGGCAGTGTGCATCTGGCAACCCAAGCGCGTTTGTGTGCCCTGTTAGCCCGTGCTTCGGGCAGTGCCGGAATGGCTGGCGGGCAGGCAATCGACCTTGCCAGTGTGGGCTGCCAGTTAAACGAGCAGCAGTTGCGCTACATGCACCAGCTTAAAACAGGTGCCTTGCTGCAAGCCAGTGTGGAGATGGGTGTGCAGTGCGCAGCATCGACTGCCCCAGTACAACGGGCTTTGCAAGCCTACGGCGCAGCGATTGGGTTGGCTTTTCAAGTGGTGGATGATATTTTGGACGTGACTGCGGACTCCAGCACCCTGGGCAAAACCGCCGGTAAAGATGCGCAGAATGAGAAACCCACTTACGTGTCGTTGATGGGCTTGGCACGCAGCCAAGCGTATGCGCAATTGCTGCTGGAGCAAGCGCTAGAGGCCTTAGACCGCAGCACCTTGGCCGATACGCGTGCTTTGCGGGCGTTGGCTGAGATGGTGGTTCATCGCGACAATTAAAATAAAAGGAAACTTAATCGCTAGGTATTCGTGCGCAGCCTTGGCACCCCTATCTGGCGAATGTTATTGAAGCAAATATGTCTAAATCACCTTCTTTGCTGGATGCTGTTGACGCTCCAGATGATCTGCGCAAGTTATCGCGCAGCCAGTTACGTACCTTGGCGGACGAATTGCGTGCCTATCTTTTGGACACGGTGTCCAAAACCGGGGGGCACCTGAGCTCCAATTTGGGCACCGTGGAACTTACGGTGGCTTTGCACTATGTGTTCAATACGCCGGATGACCGTTTGGTTTGGGATGTAGGGCACCAAACCTACCCCCATAAAATTTTGACGGGGCGGCGCGAACGCATGGCAACTTTGCGCCAGATGGGGGGAATCTCCGGTTTTCCCCAGCGCAGCGAAAGCGAGTTTGACACCTTTGGCACCGCCCACTCCAGCACCTCGATTTCCGCCGCCTTGGGCATGGCGCTAGCCGCCAAATTGCAAGGCAATAAACGCCATGCGGTGGCCATTATTGGCGACGGTGCCATGACAGCGGGCATGGCCTTTGAGGCTTTGAACAACGCAGGCGTGCACGATTGCAGGTTGTTGGTCATTCTCAATGACAACGACATGAGCATCAGTCCACCTGTGGGCGCACTCAACCGCTACTTGGCCCAATTGATGAGCGGACAGTTCTACGCCAAGGCTAAAAATGTAGGCAAAACGGTGCTCAAAGGCGCCCCGCCTTTGTTCGAGTTGGCCAAGCGCATTGAGGAGCATGCCAAAGGGATGGTGGTTCCTGCAACGCTGTTTGAAAAATTTGGCTTTAACTACATCGGCCCCATCGACGGGCATGACTTGGACTCGCTCATTCCCACCCTGGAGAATTTACGCCAGCTCAAAGGGCCGCAGTTTTTGCACGTAGTCACCACCAAAGGCCAGGGTTACAAAATGGCGGAGGCAGACCCCGTCGCCTACCATGGGCCGGGCAAATTCGACCCCGCCGTAGGGCTGCAAAAGCCCACCGCACCTGCCAAACAGACGTTTACCCAAGTGTTTGGCCAGTGGTTGTGCGATATGGCCGCCACCGACCAACGCTTGGTGGCCATTACGCCTGCCATGCGCGAAGGCTCAGGGCTCGTGGAGTTTGAAAAGAAATTTCCCGAGCGCTATTTTGATGTGGGCATTGCCGAGCAGCACGCCGTAACCTTTGCGGGGGGGCTGGCGGTAGAGGGGCTCAAGCCCGTGGTGGCGATTTATTCCACGTTTTTACAGCGCGGTTACGACCAGCTGATCCACGACATTGCGATTCAAAATTTGCCGGTGGTGTTCGCTTTGGACCGCGCAGGCTTGGTGGGGGCCGATGGTGCAACCCATGCCGGCGCGTATGACATCGCTTTTTTACGCTGCATTCCCAATGTCAGCATCGCCTGCCCAGCCGATGAAAATGAATGCCGCCAATTGCTCAGTACCGCCTATGCGCAAAACCACCCCGTCGCTGTGCGTTATCCGCGTGGTGCGGGGGCTGGTGCTGCGGTGGAGCCGGGCTTGGAATGCCTGCCTTTTGGCAAGGCCAAAGTCGTTGTGCAGGGCAAGCAATTGGCCATTTTGGTTTTTGGCACCTTGCTCACGCCCGCCTTAGAGGCTGCAAAAAGTCTGGGCGTGACGGTGGTCAACATGCGCTGGGTCAAACCCTTGGACGTGGAGCTGCTGTTGGAAGTTGCACGCACCCACCGCGCGCTGGTGACGCTGGAGGAGGGCTGTGTCATGGGGGGCGCAGGCAGTGCGGTGTTAGAGGCACTGCAAGCCAACGCAGTGCAAATTCCGGTTTTGCAACTGGGTTTGCCTGATGCCTTCATTGAGCACGGAGACCCCGCCGTGCTGTTGGCCAAACAAGGTTTGGATACTGTTGGGATTGCGGCATCGGTACATCATTTTCTTAGGAAAATTATGGGAGAATCCACCGAATAGTTTTTTGCTATGCTTTAGAGTGTTGGGTGCTAAGTGGTTTTGCTGGAGTGGTTTTCCTTGCTTTTGGCGCACTCTGGAAGGACTACCTAGGCAGATATCTTTTGTTTTCTAATACGAGGAGAAAAGTATGGACCGTCGTTCGATTATCAAAAATGCAGGCCTTGCCAGTATTTTGGCTGCAGGTGCCGCGCCTGCGGTGCACGCCCAGAGCACCATTCGCTGGCGCCTTACGTCCAGCTTTCCTAAAACACTAGACGCGATTTTTGGTGCTTCCGAGGTCTTCGCTGCCAAAGTGGCTGAAATGTCCGGTGGCAAGTTCAGCATCAGCGTGCACCCCGCCAACGAGCTGTTTCCCGCCTTTGGTGCCGTGGATGGCGTTAAGAGCGGTACGGTGCAAATGGCCCATACGGCTGCGTATTATTTCTTTGGCAAAGACGAAACCTTTGCCTTGGGTTGTGCGATTCCCTTTGGTTTAAATAGCCGACAAATGACGGCCTGGATGTACGAGGGCAACGGCGGCAAGCTCATGCGCGAGTTTTACGCCAAGTACAACTTGGTTAACTTCCCCATGGGCAACACGGGTGCACAGATGGGGGGGTGGTATCGCAAAGAAATCAAATCTGCCAAAGACATGAAGGGAATGAAAATCCGTATTGCTGGCTTTGCAAGCAAAGTGATTGAGCGCATGGGGGGCGTACCCCAAAATTTGCCAGCAAGTGAGGTCTATACGGCGCTAGAAAAACGCACTATCGACGCCGCCGAGTTTGTCGGACCTCACGACGATCTGAAGCTCGGGTTTAGCAAAGTTGCGCCGTATTACTACTACCCTGGTTGGTGGGAGGGGGGGGCCCAGTTGGACTTGTTTATCAACGACCAGGCGTATGCAGAGCTGTCCTCGGAAAACAAGGCCATTGTCCAGTGTGCTGCGGCATTTGCCCACACTGACATGCAAGCCAAATACGATGCCAATAACCCAGCTGCGCTCAAGCAATTGGTGG
>JBIPME010000124.1:0-5890 GCA_044369275.1 Rhodoferax sp. | reverse complement strand
AAACCCATCTCTCCAATGGTGAAATCGCATTTTTACTAGGCTTTGAAGAACCCAACTCCTTTTTCCGCGCCATCCATGACTGGACCGGACAAACGCCAGAGCGGCTGCGGCGCAATACCGCCGCACATTGATTCAGCGCGCCAAGCTTTGAATTGAGGGGGGCTTGTAGCCGCTGCGGGGTAGGGGGAGGGGTGTTTGGCAAGCGGCTAAGCGCGGATGGCTAAACGCCGATTCATAAAGCCCCCTTTTCACGCGACACACGCCACTAAACAAGCAACCGCAGAGGTGCTGAGCCGATGCGTGCACAGCGCCGCCATCCATGCAAACGCATAGCGCATCCCCAGTGCCTCCCGCATGTTTTGCGTCGAACTTGCACCGAATTTGCGCCTAATTTACACCTAAATCACGCCAACTCGCACCAACTTGTGCAATGCCTTCTTAAGGCTCAAAAAGCTGTTTTCTATCTGACATTTGGTATTTTTGTGTGCAACTTGAATAGCGCTTTACAGTGGCTAATTGTCGGCAGGATTTTTGCTTAATATATGAAGCTAGCCATTAGAATGCTCTGCTAATACCTAAAAGGCGTGTTTTGTGCCAAAAATAAAAGGTATTACATCCCCAGTCTTTTTTATTTCAAGTTTGAAAAATGCTAATTAGCGATGTGTAAACGATGTACTGCATTTTTTATCAAATTAGAGGATGCACCTAAGCGCAGGCCCACGCACCATTTTTTCTTGGGTTGCCGCCATCCGCGCAAGCAGCTCGCAGAAGCAGTCCGCGCAAGCAGCCCTAATGCATCGAGCTTATGAACCTGACCCCCCACCAAGCCAAATACATCGCGCACGACCTCACCCTGCAGCACGCAGGCGGCGGGCTGGCGCGTTTGAGCCAAGCCCTGTTCAACGCCAGCGTAGACCTGAACCCGCACCAGATCGAGGCGGCGGTGTTTGCGCTGCGCTCGCCGCTGTCCAAAGGTGTGCTGCTGGCCGACGAAGTAGGCCTGGGCAAAACCATTGAGGCCGGCATCGTGCTGTGCCAATACTGGGCCGAGCGCAAGCGCCAGCTGCTGGTTATTTGCCCCGCATCGCTGCGCAAGCAATGGGCGCTGGAGCTGGAAGAAAAGTTCAACCTGCCCGCCGTGGTGCTGGACGCCAAAACCTGGCGCGAAGCCCAGCGCCAAGGGTTGGCCCCCCTGCGCCAAAAAGCCGTGGTCATCGTGTCGTATGCCTACGCCACCCGCATCAAAGAAGAAGTGCGCGCCATGGCATGGGACTTGGTCGTCATCGACGAAGCCCACAAACTGCGCAACGCCTACCGCGAGAGCAACAAAATCGGCCAAGCCATCCGCTGGGCCACGGGTGACAGCCGCAAGTTGCTGCTCACCGCCACGCCGCTGCAAAACTCGATTCTTGAGCTGTACGGCCTGTCCACCCTGATCGACGACAGCATCTTTGGTGACCTGAACGCCTTCAAAAGCCAGTTCACCGGGGCGGGCGGTGACCTGGCGGGTTTGCGCCAAAGGCTGGACAGCTTTTGCAAACGCACCCTGCGCAAAGACGTGACCGAATACATCAAGTACACCGAGCGCAAAGCCATCACGCAAAAGTTCCGGTCTACGGACGACGAACACCGCTTCTACGTTGCCGTCAGCGACTACCTGACCCGCGAAGACAGCTACGCCATCCCCCGCCGCCAACGCCACCTGACCGAGTTGGTGCTGCGCAAGCTGCTGGCGTCCAGCTCACAGGCCATTGCGGGCACCTTGGGCGTGATGAAAGAACGGCTAGAAAAGCTGCGCGACGAAAAAATCCAGAACACCGCCGACTGGGACCAAAACGACTGGATCGAAACCCTGGTCAGCCAGGAGGAAATGGAAGAAGACCTGCTGGACGAGATCCTCAACGCCAGCGAAGAAGCTCCTGATACCGAAGCCCCCACAGACCCCGCCCAGCTCGACCGCCAACGCCTGAACGCCGAAATTGCCGAGCTGGACCGCCTGCATGCCTGGGCGCAAGGCATGGGCACCGACACCAAAACCACCGCCCTGCTGCAGGCGCTCGATGTCGGCTTCAAAGCCATGGCCAACATGCAAACCGGGGGCGCAGCGCAGCGCAAAGCGCTCATCTTCACCGAGTCGCGCCGCACGCAGGACTACCTCAAACGCTTTCTGGAACACAACGGCCATGCGGGCAAAGTGGTGCTGTTCAGTGGCACCAACTCAGGCCCCGAGGCCAGCAACATCTATGAACGCTGGCTCACGGCCAACCAAGGCACGGGCCGCATCAGCGGCTCGCGAGACATCGACATCCGCACCGCGCTGATCGAGCACTTTCGGGACGAAGCCGACATCCTGATCGCCACCGAAGCCGCCGCCGAGGGCGTGAACATGCAGTTTTGTTCACTCGTCATCAATTACGACCTGCCCTGGAACCCCCAGCGCGTGGAGCAGCGCATTGGCCGCTGCCACCGCTACGGCCAAAAGCACGACGTGGTGGTCATCAACTTCTTCAACGAACGCAACCACGCCGATGCCCGCGTGCTAGAGCTGCTGGCCGTCAAGTTCAAACTGTTTGACGGCGTGTTTGGCGCGTCTGATGAAGTGCTGGGCAGCATCGAATCCGGGGTGGACATCGAGCGGCGCATTCTGGACATCTACCGCACCTGCCGCACGCCCGCGCAAATCGACGCCGCCTTTGCCGCGCTGGGCCAGGCCATGAAACCCGCCATCGACGAACGCATGGCGCACACCCGCAACCAGCTGCTGGAAGTTTTTGACGCCGAAGTGCACGAACGCCTGCGCCTGCAGCGGCAAGACACCCTGAGCCACCTCAACCAATTCAGCCGCCGATTTTGGGACCTGACCCGCCATGTGCTGGCCGGGCAAGCCTGGTTTGACGAAGAACACCTCAGCTTTGACCTGCCCGCACCCACCGCTGCGGGCATGGCCCAAAACACGGGTGACGGCACGGGCGAGGGTGCCAACATTCCACCGGGCCGCTACCACCTCATCTCGCGTGAACAACCCACAGACCCCGGAAAAAACGCCAACGCACGGGCCGTGAACGACTGCGCAAGTCGCATCGGCTTGGACGCCCACACCTACCGCCTCTCGCACCCGCTGGGCGAATGGGTGGTGCGCAGCGCCTGCCAGGCCGAAACCCCGGTGCAACGCCTGGTGTTTGACCCGGCGCAAAACCCCGCCCGCATCTCGGTGGTTGACGCGCTGCGCGGCCAAACGGGCGTGCTCAGCTTGCAAAAACTCACTGTGGACAGCTTTGAAAAACAGGAATACCTGCTGTTCTCGGCCCTAACCGACAGCGGCCAATCGCTGGACCAAGAGACCTGCGAAAAGTTCATGGCCACACCCGCCACGCTGCAAGGCAGCGGCGAGGCCGACCCCGGCGACCCAGCCACAGCCACCCGCCTGCAAAAAGAGGCAAAGCGCCACGCCGACGCCACCGTGGCCCATGCGCTGGAAACCAACAACGCGCACTTCACCGAAGCGCGTGACAAGTTGGACCGCTGGGCGGCCGACATGGAACTGGCCGTGGAGCAAGCCCTTAAAAACACCAAAGAACAAATCAAAGTGGCCCAGCGCGAAGCCCGCCAAGCCCCCACGCTGGCCGAGCAGCAAAGCATTCAAGAACGCATCGCTAAGCTCGAACGCCTGCAGCGCAAGCAGCGCCAAGAAATCTTCGATGTCACCGACGACATCCAAGCCAAGCGCGAACAGCTCATTGACCAGCTCACCCAGCGCATGACGCAGCAAGTGCAGACCGAACACCTGTTCACCCTGCAATGGACGGTGTCATGACCGGCCACACCCCTTTGTCCGCGCCGCAAGCGATGGGGCCAAGTGCCAAGGCAGACGCTTGGCCAGACACCTTGCCCCCCGGCGAATCCGAAACCGTCGAATTCAAAACCAGCCTGGCCGAACTCAAGCAAGGCCTGATCTCGCTCGTGGCCATGCTCAATAAACACGGGCAAGCCGATCTATGGTTTGGCATCGCCCCCAGCGGCAAACCAACGGGCCTCATGGCCAACGAGAAAACCCTGCGCGACGTGTCGCAAGCCCTGGGGGCGCACATCGATCCTCGGCTTTACCCCGAAATCACCACGGTGGACGTGGCGGGCAAAACCTGCCTGCGCGTGCAAGCCACAGGCCACCAAAAGCCGTATTTCGCGCATGGCCGCGCCTACATTCGCGTGGCCGACGAAGACCGGCAAATGAGCGCCCGCGAGCTCGAAAGCCTGATCCTCAAGCGCAACAGCGCCGCCCTACGCTGGGACAACGAGCCCTGCACCACGCCACTGGCCGAGTTGAGCGAAGACAAAATCCGCCGCTTTGTGGAACGGGCCGGACTGCCATGGGACAACCCGACCAACGCCCTCACCAAACTCGGCCTGCTGCCCGGCGGGCAACTGCTCAACGCGGCCCGCCTTTTCTTTGCGCACCAGCCCATCCAGCTGCGCTGCGCCTTGTTTGCCAGCACCACCAGCGCCACCATCCTCGACCGGCACGACTTCGATGGCGACGTGCTCGAACTGATCGACGAAGCCGAAACCTACATCCTCAAAAACATCCACATCGGCATGCGCCTGGAAGGCATGCGCCGGGTGGATGTG
The DNA here is from genome assembly GCA_044369275.1 of Rhodoferax sp. Lineage (GTDB taxonomy): Bacteria > Pseudomonadota > Gammaproteobacteria > Burkholderiales > Burkholderiaceae_C > Allorhodoferax. The sequence goes on along the minus strand of JBIPME010000124.1, from coordinate 1,264 downwards.
CCCGAAATCTCGCGTGCGGCCCTGCGCGAAGCCATCATCAACGCCTTTTGCCACCGCGACTGGCGCGACCCGGACTACATCCAAATCGCCATTTACAAAAACCGGGTCGAAATCCGCAACCCCGGCGGCCTCTTTGATGGCCTGACCTTTGAAGAAATGCGCCGAGGCAACGTCTCACACCGCCGCAACCCGCTGCTGGCAGACCTGTTCCGGCGCATTGACATGGTCGAAGCCTGGGGGCGCGGCATGCCCCTGATTCTGCAAAACGCCCCCGATGTCGAGTTTCGGGAGATCGCCCGGCTGTTTGTGGCCAGCTTTGAACGGCCCAGCGCGGCCGTGGAAGCCACCCCAGAAACTGGTCTGGAACCACCAGAAAACCACCAGAAAACCACTAGAAAACCACCAGAAAACCCCAAGAAAACCCTGCTGGTGTTGCTGCAGCAACAACCCGACACCAGCATTCGCGTCTTGGCTGAACAGACAGGCTTGAGCCAACCCAGTGTGCGCCATCACTTGGAGCGCATGCAGACAGACAACATGTTGCGGCGTGTCGGCCCTGCCAAAGGGGGCTATTGGGAAGTCCTTGACCCCAGCAAAAAAGAAAAACCATGACCACAGCACACAACAACAAACAACGCGACCGCCTCAAAGCCCTGCTGAAAGAACTTTTCCAGCTCGACAAACCCGAGCTGGACTTTGGCCTCTACAAAATCATGCACGCCAAAAGCCAGCAGATCACCCAGTTTCTAGACACGGATTTGCTCAAAGAAATTGAAGCCGCCTTTGGCGCCGAAAGCGCAGGCCGTGTGCAGCAAGCCGAACACAAAGTAGCCGAAGCCATCGATCAAGCCAAAAAATTTGGTGCCCCCGACCCTGAAGCCACCCAGGCCGTGACCGAAGCCCGCGCCGCCTACAAACTGGCACTGGAAGGCGGAAACACCGAAGCCGAGATTTACGACCACCTGTACCGCTTCTTTGAGCGCTATTACGACAACGGCGACTTCTTGAGCAAGCGCTATTACGCCCGCGAAAATGACAGCCGCGCCGCCCCCTACAGCGTGCCCTACGACGGACGTGAGGTGTATTTGCACTGGGCCAACAAAGACCAGTACTACATCAAAAGCGGCGAATACCTGAACAACTTCAGCTTCGACCTGACCGAAGCCGTGCGCCTGAACCGCCAAGCCCAAACACAAGCGCAGCCTGTGCAAGGCTTTGACTTTGGCGACGCCAACGCCACGGATGGCCCGCCACTGAAAGTGCA